>NZ_DBKDTU010000150.1:0-8208 GCF_055505085.1 Candidatus Hepatincolaceae symbiont of Strigamia maritima | reverse complement strand
CAATACATCAAGGATATTTAGAAGACATAGATAAAGGTTTCAGAATTACTGAACAAGTGCTAAAATTCGTTTCTGAATACTTTAAAGAAAACATAAAATAACAAAATTGGTTAGTCAGGTATATAATTGCCAAAAAAATAGACACTTCACTTGAAAGTGCCTATTTACTTATGTTTTACCCCACTATATAAAAAATGACATATTAAACGGGAATATAAATTACTTTTTTCTATTTATTCGCCTTTTTTTCGCATTTTTTGTATTTATTTTTATTCACATACCTAGTTACTATTCCCATTATATACTGTCTCATTGCAACAAGAATGTCCCTAACTGAACAATATTTAATTTGGAATAATTTCCTTACTTATTTCAAAAAAATTGCTCTACTTACAAAATTTTACAGGCAACTTCTACTAAAGGTAGATTCGAAGAAGTATCTATTATTATAGAAGCTTTAATCAGTTAAAATTTTTCACACTAGTTAAAAGACTGTTTTACGCAATAATTTCTAATCTAATAAAAAAATATTTACATTTTTAAGATTATCTATCTATAATTAGTATTATTAAATGTTAATCCTTCTTAAAAGGAGTATCTTTATGTACAATAAAATTTTTCTAAAAAAACAATATTTTATTATGATAGCTTTTTTAGCTATTATTGCCTGTGGAGGAAATAAAGATACAGTAAAATTAGACGCAATTACTACTTGTAATTTTCCGGATTCTCCTAAAGATAAAGCTCCTTTATGGGTATGCGGAGCACTTGTTGAAGGAATTGCCGTACAAGCCGTGGGAATTACTGAAAAATCTAAAGCCGGTATAAATTTCATGCAACAACAAGCCTTGGTTAATGCTAGAGTATTACTAGCACAACAACTTAAAGTAAGTGTTAATAATACAGTTAAAAGTTTTATGCAAAGTAGTGGTGTAACGGAGCAAGAAAACATTGATAAAGTTGCTTCAGTTCTTAATAAACAAATAACTTCTGAAACTATTCAAGGTTCTAAATTATATAGAACTGAGGTTAGTCCTAATGGTGCTATGTATGTTTTAGTAGGGTTAGATAAAGATTTTTATAAAAAAAACCTAAATACTTTGCTTAATAATAGCAATCAAGCAGAACTAGCTAAGTATACAGACGTAGATACACTACAACAACTTCCTAAGTCTGTAGAATAATTTATTTTTTTATGCGGAAGTTACTATTACTTATATCTTTTTTAGTTCTTAGTAGTTGTAGTACTTTTGAAGTTTATCCTAAAAAAATTGCCGAAATTACCAAAAAAACTCTGACTAATACTCCCACGGATATAGAAAAATATTTTAAAACAACCAACCAAAGTGATAATAATTTTTTATTAAATACCCAAGAAGCCGGGAGATTAGCTTTTATTCAAAATGATTATAACAATAGTCTTAAATATTTTAATATCTCAAATACCATTTATAATCAGCAGAACGACCAAGCACAAATCACCTTACAAAAAGGCTTTGACACGGCAATTGCTTCAACTGTATTAAATGATAAATCTATTAAATATGATGGCTCAACTTACGAGGCAGCCTTAATACATTTATATTTAGCTATGAACTACCTCTTAGAGAAAGATTTTTCTAGAGCAATGATAGAAATTAGAAAATCCCAAGAAACTCAAAAATATGCCGAGAGTTTAAGAGAACAAGAAATTAATAAGATAGAAAACAAGATTCAAAATTATACTTTCTCGAAAGATGCAACAATCCTCTTACAACAATCCGCCGCTTTAAGAGCTCAAACTAAAGATAAATTTCTAAATAGTTATATTTATTATTTCTCAGGACAGATTAGAGAATTATTAGGAGAGAGCAATAATGCCTATATTGATTATAAAAAAGCTTTAGAATTAGCTCCTAATAATTACTTTATTCATCAAGATTTAATGCGTTTAAGTAAAGTTTGGGATCCTACCTATTATCATCAATTGGCAAAGCAACAAACTTTTGATAATAGTTATGAGAATTATAATCAAAAAAAAACTATTATAGTATTTTATGAACAAGGGTTTATTCAAGCAAAACAAGCTATGAGGGGAGATGTATTATTATATAATGTGTGGACCTCGTTTTCTCTACCTTATTATCCCGCTAATAATATTAAAATTAATGAAGTTAATGCCTCTATCAATAATACCCAAGGTAGAGTAATAGCAAAATCTAAGGGGGTCTTACTGGCTAATTTAGGTACTTTGGCAAAATATGATTTAGCAGAAAGATATCCGATGATTATAGCAAGATTAATGAGCCGTTTAATTTTAAGAACCTCAGCACAACTGCAATCAACAACTAATGATACGAACAACCCCTTGAGTACTGCGGTACAAGTATTAGGAGTGTTAGGAAATATTACCGAACAGGCAGACCTAAGATCTTGGCTATTATTACCACAATATGTACAAGTCTTTAAGATTAATACTAGTAATAATTTTGAAAATTTAAACTTATCAATTAATCATCAAAGAACTTTTACTTTAAGCAATCTTCGCTTAAATAACGGAGAGATTGCCGTTATACATCTTATAGATACTGGGGAAACTATATATAGTAAAGTTATTTATCAGGGTAAAAAGCTTGCTTATTAGTGAATAAGCAATTACAATAACCTTAACTACTAATAAGGATTTAACTATCAATGAAACACTATATTATCTTATTTACAACTTTGATTTTTTTAGCTGCTTGTGGGTCTAATAAATCTAATTATCAGGATGTATCACAAAATACTTTAGCTAGTACTTTTTCTGCTACAGACCAAAAAATGCTAATTAGTACTCTATCTCAAAAAATTATAACCGACAGCCAACTTAAAGAAGAATTAAGTGGAGAGAAACCTACTTTATTAATTGATGTTATTAAAAATAAAACCTCAGAATATATAGATACCCAAAGTATAACCGATACGTTAAAAATATCTATGAATAAAGCCAGACTCTTTAGTATTTTAAATAGAGACAAAACTAATTTATTAATGAAAGAGCAAGAATTAAATCAAGCAGGACTAACCGATAGCCAAAGAGCTACTGGATTAGGTAAGTTATGGGGTGCTAAATATGTGCTTTATGGTAATTTTAGTGCCATTACCAATTATGTCCATAAAGAGAAACAAACCTACTACAAACTTACTTTAAGTATTCAGAATATAGAAACTGGTGAAGAAATTTGGATTGATGAAGCAGAATTAAATAAAGTAAGTAAAAAATCTTTATTTTAAAAAACTATGAGTTGTTATCTTGAAAGCTCTTCTATTATCTTGTAGTTGCTTATTAATATTATTCTTTGGTATTAAGGGAGAAGCTCATAATTTAGCCTCTTCCTTACTTAATCCTAAAGATTATCTCTTAGTAGAAACTAGTATCGGAACTACTCCTCTTGTTGCTAGAAATAATGCTATAGCTTTATTAGGGCAGAATTTTAGTGTAACAGTTAAATCTAAATTTAATGCTCGGGAAGAATTACAAAACGATAGTTTTTCTAGTAAATCTACTGCAATTATAGATTTATCTTCCACAGCATTTTTTAAAGGGCTTATTTTTAGTGAACCAAAAAAGCTGAGTAGAAATCAATACAAAATTTCGGTAGGGTTTAATTTAACTTCTTACAATGATACTGTAAAGTTTTTAGCTAATAGTATAAAGAATAATCAGATTAAAGGCTTAAGTAAAATTTCTTTAGTTAATGAGCAACAAAAAGTAGAATTCTTACTAGCTATGTTAGGATTTGGCAAAAGTTATAATTTAGTAATTAATCAGGAACTCTATACCAATTTACTTACCTATCAAAAAGAGCTTAACTTACAATTGTCTACTCTTAATCAAATAATCTTTAAAGTTTTACCAACCAAGCTTACTAATCTTAAAATTCTGATTAATAATCAAGATTATCACCCTACTACTACGCTGTTTCTAAAATCAGGTACTCATTTTTATGAAATTAGTGCTCAAGGTTATGTACCACATAAAGATAGTATTATTTTATCTACTAAAGAACAAAGAGAAATTATAATTTATTTAGAAAAACAACTAAAAAACAAACTACCGCTAAATTTAGAAGTAAGTAATCAGGAACCTAGCTTGGATTTTGCCACTATAGAATCCTCTTCTCTACAAAAAGAATTACTTTTAATTTTAGCTAATCATCAAATGCAAGTTGTAAAAAATGCTCCTCTAAAATTAAAAATAGAAATTGCTAAAGTTATTACCACAAGCTCTATTAATCTTTATACTGTTTATACATTACCTTTAAGAATTATTTTTTATAAAAATAATCAAATTATTAGTACTGCTGGAAAAAATTTAAAATACATTAGTAAAAACAATCCTTATACTTTTCCTCAAAACCAAATAATTACAGCCATTGATTCTCTAATTCTTAGTTTAATTTATGGCGACAATATAGACAAATTCTTAAACTAAACTTTTTTATTTTTATACTAAAGATTTAGCTTCTTCTTTATTTTTTATTTCTTGGGCAATTAAAGCACAAGAAGTATCTCCGATACAATTTACTGTAGTTCTAATCATCTCAAAAATTCTATCTATCCCGAATAATAACGGAATTCCTGCTAAAGAAACATTAACCTATGCCTTTACAACTACTAGTAGTAGAGTGGGTCATGGTACTCCAGCAGTCCCAACCGCTCCTATAACTGAGGTAATAATAATAACTAAATATTCTTGCAATCCTAACTCTATATGAAAAACTTGTGCAAAGAATATAGTAGACATTGCATAAAATAAAGCATTGCCATTCATATTAATAGTAGCTCCTAGAGTTAGAACAAAAGCTATAATTTCCTTTGATACTCCTAATTTTTGTGCTACTTGAATATTTACAGGTAAAGTAACCATTGAAGAGGCAGTACTAAAAGATACAATTTGTACTAGTAGAGTTTCTCTAAAAAACTTAAAAACCGGTACTTTAGTAAAAAGCTTTACCACGTAACCCTAATACTCCGTACATATGCACTACACAAGCCAAAATATAAAAGATTACTAATTTCAAAACCAAATATAATAGGGAATAACTGAAAGTTTTTACAAAATCAGCCATTAAGCCGAAAATCCCGATAGAAACAATAAACATTATTTGTAGCATCATCCATACCAAACTTCGTTAGCAACGTTAAAGAAATTTAGAGCAACTGCCTTTTTATCTTTTTCTAAGAAAGAAAATCCTAACCAGAAAAATACTGAAAATAATAAAATTTGTAGAATGCTTCCGGTAGTTAAAGACAATACAGGATTAATAGGAACAATACTCAGAACCGTAGTCCAAAATCCTTCTACTTTAGCTCTATCTTTGTATAACCCATCCCCCTGCATTAAATTTTGGTAACTATATACAACTTTACACTAAATTAATTTGACATTAGTGTACTAATCTACTATAATATATCTATAGAAATAAAATATAGGTATATTATACAATGATTAATAAAGATTTCAATTCAATTATAGCCTTAATCAAGGCTTTTCCTACAAAGCAATCTTGTATAGACCATTTAGAAAACTTACGTTGGCAAAACGGAGCAATAAGTCCTTTTGATATTAGCTCTATAGTATATAAATGCAGTAACAATCGTTATCGCTGTAAAAACACTGGTAAATATTTCAACGTTAAAACTCAAACTTTATTTGATAATACTAAAGTTCCTTTACAAAAATGGTTTTTAGCTATATGGATTGCTACATCTCATAAAAAAGGTATTAGCTCTTTACAGCTAGGTAAGGATATTGATGTTACTCAAAAGACTGCTTGGTTTATGTTACAAAGAATACGCAAGTGTTTTAACATAGAAAATAACAACGGATTAGATAATGATGTTGAAGTTGATGAAACTTACATAGGCGGTAAAAATAAGAATAGACATCAAAATAAGAAAGTTAAATATTCTCAAGCTAGAAGCATTATAGATAAAGCCCCTGTAATTGGAATGGTAGAACGTTACGGTAAAGTAAATGCTTACAAAATTGAAGATGTAACATCTAATGTTTTAACTAGAGATATAATAAAAGATGTAAAAACTACTGCTAATTTATATACAGATGAGTGGTTAGGTTATAAGGGTATAGGCAAGATATATAAGCATAGTATTGTTAGACATTCTCAATATCAGTATGTTGATGGTACTGCTCATACAAATACTATAGAAGGATTTTGGAGTTTGCTAAAGCGGGTGATTATCGGTATATATCATTTTACTTCTAAAAAGCATTTACAGAATTATATTGATGAGTTTGTTTTAGATATAATACAAGAAGCTTAAAAGAAAGTGAGAGATTTAATCTTTTGCTTTCTAACACAGAATACAGAACTACATATAAGGAGTTGATAAATGGGTAAGATACAAACTATTAAAATAAATAACATTGATATAACAATAAATACTATAAAAGAAGAAGACTATATTAATCTTACAGAAATATTAAAAACTCAAGATGGTGAGTATTTTATATCAAATTGGTTAAGAAACAAAAACACTATAGAATATATAGGTTTATGGGAAGAATTAAATAATCCAAATTTTAATTGTGTCGAATTCGACACAATTAAACAGCATGTAGGGTTAAATAGATATAGGGTAAGTGTAAAGCAACTTATATCTACTGCAAATATAATAGGGTTACAGGCTAAAACAGGAAAGTATGGCGGTACGTATGCCCACGTTGATATTGCTTTAGAGTTTTGTTCTTGGTTAAATCCTGCTTTAAAACTTCATATTATTACAGAGTATAAAAGATTAAAAAAAGAAGAAAATAATAAACAAGGGATTGAGTGGCACGTAAAAAGAGAGTTATCTAAAACAAATTACCATATGCAAACTCATTCAGTTGCAAAATATATTGTTTCTCGTAGTCAAGGATCTGAAGAGGAGAAAAGACACCACTACAAAGACGAGGCTAATTTATTGAATGTTGTATTATTTGGTATGACTGCTGAAACTTGTAGGATAGAGAAAGAGGATTTAGCGAATCAAGATAAAAATATAAGAGATTTTGCAAGTGAGAATGAACTAGCAGTATTAGCAGACTTAGAAACGCATAATGCTCAATTTATTAAAGAGGGTTTACTTCAAGAAAAAAGAAAAGAACTATTAACAAAGATTAAAAATGACTACCTAAATATTCTTAATAGAAAAAAACCAGATAAAGCTATTAGAAAACAATCCTCTTTGTTTACTAAAAAGGAGTTATCTGGTTTTGACAAAAAACTTAAAACAGCGTTAGATTATAAGGAGGAATAAGAATTGAAAAACATAATTATAAACGATGACTGTATAATAGCTATGAAACAGTTAAAAGAAAATAGCTTGTCTTTGTGTATTACAGACCCTCCTTATAATTATGAGGTATTTGGGAAAGATTAGAACAAAGAAGAAATAGATAGAAGATTAAAAAACGCTAAAAAAATGGAAAAACTTTAGTAACACATATACCTTATGGTAGCGGGTTAGCGGGGGGTGAGAAATAAAGATGGTATGAAAAAAATAGAAATAATATATTAGAATATAGTGCATGGACAGAAGAATGGGCAAAGGAAGTGTACAGGATTTTAAAACCAGGAGCTTTTTGTTTAATTTTAACAGCACTAGAACGTTGGCACACATACAAGTTGCTTTTGAGAGTGTAGGTTTTTATGCACGAGATATAATATATTATTTCTATTTTCTTTTATAGAATCTGAAGCTATATAATAACCTTAGTTTTTTAAAATAGTATAGCATAATAAGAGAATTTAGTGTAAAGTTGTATATAGTTACCTAAATTTATAGGAATCTCCGAAAGGTTAATCCCAGGACGCCCCCAATTAGCAAATAAAATGCTGACAATAATTGCAATAGCAGTAGTAATAAAGAAGTATACAATTACTCAAGTACTAATTTTACCGGGAGCTTTAGTATCTTTTAAATTAGTAGCTCCGCTAATTATAGAAAAAACAATTAAAGGAATTATCAACATTTTTATCAGCTGTACGAAGAGGTCTCCCAGTGGTTTGAAGATAACTGCTTTTTCCCCCATTATAATACCAACTAAGACTCCTAAAATCATAGCAGAAAAAATTACCGTGTTGAGATTAATTGTTTTTAAGATTATATGTATCATAATGTTCTCCTCTGCTTAGATCGGAAGAGCGTCGTGTAGGGAAAGAGTGTAGATCTCGGTGGTCG
>NZ_DBKDTU010000149.1:0-8321 GCF_055505085.1 Candidatus Hepatincolaceae symbiont of Strigamia maritima | reverse complement strand
ATATTCTATTTTAAATAGAATAATATATTCTTTATATATAAATCTATCTTGATATTGATTGTAATTTATATTACAGTAGATATATACAATATAATTGTATTCAATCATCTTATTTAGGAGAAATACCATGAGAATTACTACTTTTAAATCAAGCACAGCTTTATTATCTAACGAAGGATAATAAAGTATTGTAACCAAGGTATGGTATATTAAGTTCTACCATACCTTTCTTATAGTCTTTGGGGTGGTTATGAAGATTAGATTAAAGCCTACAGTACAAATGGTTATTGATACTAATAATATATATTTACGTACTTCTTCTTATGTACATAAAATTACTGTATCAGAAGCATACATTTTAGATTTTTTTAATTACTTGATGGTACACATTCCCTTGCAGAGATAACTACTATATTATCTAAAACTTATTCTTCTCTAACAATAGAACAAATCTCAGAAATGGTTACCCTATTAGATTCTTTACTACTCTTAGAACATAGTAATAATGAGAAAATATTATCAGATTATGCTGAACAACGTTATCATAGAAATCTTAATTTTTTTGGTTCATTCTTACCATTAAAAGAGAATAAAAAGCTTATTCAAAAAAAGCTTAATGATAGCAAAGTAATTTTACTAGGCTTAGGCGGATTAGGCTCTCACTTACTTATTGATATGGCTGCAATGGGAATTCACCACATAAAAGCTATAGAGTTTGATAAAGTTGAATGGTCTAATTTAAATAGACAAATTTTATACTCTGAACTAGATATTGGCAAATATAAAGCAGATATTGCTTCGAGAATAATTTACAATTTCAACTCAGTTCTTAATTTAGAAGTAGTTAATGATAAAATAACCTCTAAAGAATATTTACAAGAATTTATTAAGGGTTATGATTTAGTTATCTGTGTAGCAGATAGACCTAAAACCTTAATTATGCCTTGGCTTAATGAGGCGTGTATTGCGGAAAATATACCTTTTTTAACCTGTGGGTTAGACACCCAAATTGCTAGGTGGTATTCAGTAATACCTAAAGTTTCCGGGTGTTTACAGTGTTGGCGTGACGCAGTAGCAAAAACTGATAAACAATCGGATAATATCTTAGATATACATAAACATACGGAACTAAGAGGAGACAATGCTACTTTTGTTGCTTTTGTATCATTAATTACCGGATTTATTATTGCAGAAACAACTAAAATTCTAACTAATATTTCCCCTTCTATTGGTACTAATAAATGTATGGAAATTAATTTTAAAGAGATGCAAACTTATATCTCTGAAACTTGGAATAGACAAGAAGATTGTTCTATCTGCCGGAATTAAATATTATGAATAATTATAAATTATTTTTAATGGCTTATATTTTTTCTAGTGTAGGAGATTGGTTCTTTAAATTAACTTTGCCGATTTATTTATTTAATTTAACAGGTTCAGCACTACATATGTCTATAGGATACGCTCTAGGATTTTTACCATTTATCTTGTTCACTCTAGTAGGAGGCATTTTAGCTGATATTTATTCTAGAAAAACTTTATTGATTTCCCTAAACCTGTTCTCAAGTGTAACTATTAGTATTATTGGCATACTAACTTATGTTAATCATAATATAATAATAATTTATCTTCTTACCTTTATATTAAGCTCTATTACCACCATAATACACCCTGTTTTACAAAGTTTCCTCCCAGACATAGTTAGCGATAAATACCAATTAGCTACTAAAAATTCATTTGTGTTAAGTACTGATAATACTTTAAGTATTCTAGCTCCTTTCTTTAGCGGAGTATTAATATCTTTATTTGGGGTTCATTTAGCTTTTTTTATAGCAGTTTTAGCTTTTCTGATAGCTCTTATGTTATTAATTTTTATCAAGGTAACTAATACTTCTCTAACAATCAATAAAAATCTAAACTCTATAAAATTATTACTAATAGAAGGGCTAGAAACTGTAAAGTTACAACCATTTTTATTATATGGAGCTTTATTATTTTTCGGAACAAATTTTGCTATTCACTTTTTTAATGTTAACTTTATTTATTTTCTAAAAGAATACCTAACTGCAACTCCTACTATGATTGGAATTGCCTTTGCTATTACCGGTATCGGGGCTTTACTTGGAACCTTTTCTGCTCCTCTAATTTTAAAAAGATTTCAAGAGAATTATATTATAATAGCAATGACTATTTTGGGTGGTTTATTTATGTATACCTTAGCTTTAGCAAATAGTTACTGGATGTTAGGTATTTTATGGGGTATAGTTTCTTTTTTCGGTTCTATTAATGTTGTATCTTTTTTTACTTTACGTCAAAAAGTAGTACCTGCTAACATTTTAGGAAGGTCTGTAGCTATAACTAGAATGATAGCCTATGCTTCTATTCCTATTGCCTCAATTTTAGGGGGATTAACCCTTGATATATCTCACAGTATGTTATTAATAGTAGTGCTTGCTGCTACTCTTAGAACTTTAATCGGAATCATTGCTATTTATACACCCCTATTTAAAAGCCATGCAAATCATTAACTTATATCAGTATTTAGCAATTATTAAAAAGAATTTAACTATGATCAATAGAGGAAGTAATGATGTATTAAATTATGTAGATTTAGAAGCAAATACCTGGCAAAGAGTACTCTCTACCGGAAATATCCTTACTTTAAATTTACAAAGTGGGCAATTATCTGCTAGTAGAGATATTGATATTCAAGAACTATACAGATTATTAGGATTAAGCACTATTAAAAATATTTGGGAAAGATATAAACATTGTTTTACCGAAGAACAATATCAACAAATAAGCAACTATGAATTGATTAATGTTCCCCAATATGAAAATGTTTTTGAAGGTCTTACCCAGATTATTTTTGGGCAACAGATATCGCTAATAGTAGCTAATTTGCAGAGAATAGCTTTTGTAAAAACCTTTGGGGAAAAAGTATTAAGTAATTTATACTCCTACCCCCAACCTCAGAATATTACTGAAGATTTACTAAATACGTTAGCCATTAGTAGTACTAAAAAAAGAGCTCTCTTAGAAGTTAGTAGATATTTTATAAGTAATAAACATTTAACATATCAGAACATTAACAATATCTATAATCAACTTCTTCCTATGTTCGGAATCGGCAATTGGAGTATTGATTGGTTATTACTAAGAGCTTTAGGTAAACTAGAAGTTATTCCTTCCACAGATTTACAAGTAAAAAAAGTTTTTAGTAATTTTTTTAATAATCAGGAATATATGAATAGCCTTCAACTAAAAAAACTAGAAAATATCTTCCATCCCTATGGTGGATTACTAACTCATTGTTTATTATTAAACAAAATATAATCTAATGTTGGCTATTTATAATTGGAAATCCCAAGGCGGACCTTGGGATTAAATTTTTTGATTTCTAATCTTGTTAAGAGAAAGAAACCTTTTTTCTAATATGTTTTTATAGTATAATATTAAAATAAATTATTGTCAACACTTATTTTAATAGGGAGATTTCTTATGAATATAAAATTAGGGCTAGATATCGGAACAAATAGTATTGGTTGGGCAGTACTAGAATTTAATCTTGAGAATAAACCTGTTAGAATCATAGATTGTGGCGTTAGAATTTTTTCAGATTCTAGAAATAGTAAGAATAAAATTCCCTTAAATGTAACACGTAGAGAAGTAAGAGGAATACGAAAATTAAGAACTCGTAAAAATAATAAATTTAAGAAATTACTTAACTATTTAGAAGAGAAACACTTAATAACAAATGATTTTAATAAACTCAAATCAGAAGTTTTCTCAATTAATCCCTATTATGCCAGAAATAAAGCAGTTAAGGAAGCTATTAACCAAAATGAATTAATTAGAGCTTTACTACACTTGGGTAAAAGACGTGGATTTAAAAGTAATAGAAAAGAAGACGATTCTACAAAAATAAAGGATAAGAAAAAGAATCTTAAAAAAATTGTGGATTTGAAAAACAACTTACAGGAGAAAACTCTAGGCGAATATTTCTATAAAAAATATAGTGATAATCAAGAATTAATATTAAACGGTGTAAAAGATGATTTCACCAAACAAGAAAAAATTAGATTTGCTGAAAATTCTGAATTTTATCCTGATAGAGCAATGTATGAAGCAGAATTTACTAAGATTAAAGAAAAGCAAATGGCTCACAACTGTGCTTTAACTTCGGAAAATTGGGATGAAATACACACTATTATTTTTGAACAATACCCTTTAAAATCCCAAAAAGAATTAGTAGGAATGTGCGAATTTTTACCAGGTGAATATAGAGCAAATAAAGCTTTACCAAGCTTTCAAGAATATCGTCTTTGGCAGGATCTTAATAATTTAAAATATCAATTAGATTCTAAACAAATACTCCAAAATTTATCCATTGAGCAAAAGAACCAAGTTTTTGATTATCTAAAGTCTCATACCACAGCTACTTTAACAAGTTTGGCAAAAATTCTTTTTAATAAAGAAGAGCAAAAAAAAGCAGTATTTAACCTTACTAAAGAAAGTCTTCAAGGATTAACTACTACTAGCCTCATGCAAAAGAAAGAATATTTTGGAGAAATCTGGCATAATATAGAATTAAAAGATCAAGACTCTCTAATAGAAGATTTACTAGACCCAAGTATAGAGAAAGAACAATTTATTACTAAATATACTCTAAGCGAAGCACAACTATCTAAAATTTGTGATTCTGTAAGTACTTTAAAAAAATCTCCTAACAAAGGATATGCTAGTATCTCAAGGGAATTTATATATGATATTCTCCCCTATCTTAAACAAGGTTTAATCTATGATGTAGCTTTTGATCAAATGGCACACAGTTTATATACCATTAGCGGTGAATTAAAATATCAATCTTCCTCCCACTCTACCAAAAATATACAAAAGATTAATCCCGGAGAATATCTACTCTATTACGGAGAAGTACTTTGGCAGAGTATGTCTGGTATTAAATATAAGGATTACGAAGAAACAGAAGATAACAAACACTATTATTTTAAAAAATTAAAACTAAAAACCCCTAAAGATTCTATTTTAGCTAAAGAACTCATTTATGGTAAAGTGGCAAATCCTACAGTACATATGGTAATGAATCAACTACAAAAACTAATAAATGCTATTTTAAAAGATTTACGTAAGCAATTTCAGAATCAAAATTTTATGTTTGATGAAATAGGTATAGAATTAGCAAGAGATATTAGTAATTCTCAATATAGCACATCTTTAATTAATAAACAAAATACTAATCATAAAAAACTAAGAGATAAAGCTAAGGAATTATGTTCAAAATACGGTGGTAATTCTAATAGTGAACCAGATATTGAAAAAGCTATTCTCTATATAGAAATGATAGGATTAGACGAAAAAGCAGAAATAGCAAAGTGTGTTTATAGCGGAAAATCCATAAATTTTACTGATTTGTTTAGTTCAACTATAGAGGTGGATCATATATTACCTTTTGCTAAAACTTATGATGATAAGAAAAGTAATAAGGTTTTATGTTACAACACTGCTAATAGATATAAAAGCGGAAGAAGTCCTTATGAGGCTTTTGCTTTAGCTACTAATAGTAATTATAATTATGAAGAAATTCTTGGAAGAACTAGGAATTTATTTAAAATTAAAGACAAAACTGGTAAAGAAATTTCTAATAAAGACAAAACTGGTAAAAAAAATTATATTAGCTATAAAGCATTTAAATTTATAAGAGATGCCCATGAAAAAATGGAAGAAGCTACCAAAAAAGCAAGTTTTATAGAAAAACAGCTTAATGATACCAGATATTTGACAAAACTAGCTCGGCTATATTTAACAACTTTGGTAGATGATAGTAAAATTACCTGCCCCCAAGGTGCTTTAGTTGCAAAATATAGAAAGTTTTTAGGATTATCTAAGTTATTAGGGTACGATAATAAGAAAAGAGAAGATCATAGACATCATACTATAGATGCTATTACTACTGCTCTAATTAATCGCTCCGTTATTAACCTAGTAAACCGAGATTTTAACACTACACTTAATCAAAAAATTCAAGAATTAACACAACGGTACACTATTTATAATTCCGTAGAAAAATCAACTATAGATAGAGAAAAAGATTTTAAAACCTACTATGAAACTTTAGCTAGTGAGAAAAATAAAATTTTTGCAGAAATTATTAAAAAAACTACAGGATTACAAGATTCTTCACAACTTAAACAAGAATTAGTAAAAAAATTAGACACAATAATTATATCTTATAAACAAGACCATTCTAAACAAGGGAAACTTCATCAAGAAACAGCTCTAGGAATTAAAATAGATAAAAATGGAGAGCCTATCAAAAATCAAAAAGGTAAATATACTGTTACACAAAGATTAAGAATAGAAGATTTATCAGTAAATGATATAGGTAAAATCAAAGATGATTATAGTAATATTAGAAAAAAACTTAGATATTATTTACAGGAACAGGATATCTGCAGATTTGAAGATATAACTCATAAAATAGATGAAAATCATAAAATAGATGAAAAAAAATTAAAAGAAACTCTCTTAAATTTTGGTAAACAGCATGGTATTAAACGAATTACTTTGCAATATCTTACCGAAAATGCAATCCAGATTAAATCTGCTCCATATAAAGCCTATGCTACAGATTCTTATATGTATGTTGATATTTGGCAAATTCCTAAAACTAAAAAAGATAAAAAAACTAATAAATATGAATATAAAGGTATCTTTATAAATTACTTAGATTATAACCAGTATAAGGGAAATTATGAAAAACCCCATCCTGCCGCTAAAAAACTTATGCAATTATTTAAAAACGATATGGTAGTAGTTTATAAGAAAGATGAAAGTAATAATGAGATACCAGAAATTAGCAAAGTATTGGGATTCTCAGCTACTGACAACAAATTAGATCTTAGAAATCAACTATTTGCAATGCCTAAACAGTCACATATCTCTATTAATGTTTTGTTTGCTAAGCATAAAATACAAAAAATATCAATATCTCCAAACGGCAAGATAAAAGAAAAAATACCTAATTTACATTTACACAGTAATAAAAGATTTACGATAGATAAAAATTAAGAAAATAAAGAATTAGTATAACCTATGCCACAACAAATTATAGAAATAAATCAGGATAATTTATATATAAGTTTGTACAGGGGGTTTTTATTAATAGAAAATAAAGAGGTAGAACTCGGCAGAATTCCCTTAGATGATATAATATCTTTGCTTATATCAGCTAATCAAAGTACTATTAGTAAAAATATTATTGCAACGCTAGCAGAAAATAATATTCCTATTATTTTTTGTGATGCAAAATATTTACCAATTTCTATTACCCTTCCCTTTAGTAGCCACTATAAAAGTAAAATGCTTTTAGATTACCAAATAAATACTAAACTACCCCTAAAAAAACGTTTGTGGCAGGAAGTAATTAAACATAAAATTACTAACCAAGCTAGGGTTCTAAAATACTTTTATCCTATGAGTTTACGAATAAAATTATTGGAAAATTTAGCAACTGAAGTAAAATCCGGAGATAGTACCTTTACGGAATCTCAAGCAGCAAAAATATATTTTAAGGAATTATTCGGTGATACCTTTAAAAGAAATCAAGATAGTATTGATATAATAAATATCATGTTAAATTATGGCTATAGTATTTTACGTTCTGCTGTGGCAAGGTCTTTATGCGGAGCAGGATTACACCCTGCTTTAGGAATCTTTCATAAAAATAATTATAATCCTTTTTGTTTGGTAGATGATATTATGGAAGTTTACAGACCACTCGTTGATTACTATATTAAGCATATAGATATTATTAATACAGAAAAATTATCTCCCAAAATCAAACAAGATCTTGCTAAAATATTATGGATTGATGTAATATATAAAAAAGAGAATATTCCTCTGTATAAAGCTTTAAATTATGTATGTTATAATGTAGCTAATAGTTTTAAAAATAGTACAAACCAATTGAATTTTGCAAGTTTAAAATTATAATTAAAATAATGTCTCAGCGTAGTTATGTTAGTGGTTACCAAATTATGTGGTTATTTGTAATGTTTGATCTTCCTACGGAAGAAAAAGAAGAAAAAAGAGCCTATAGAGAATTTAGAAATATGTTGTTGGATTTATCTTTTACACAATTGCAATATTCTGTATATATTAGGATGTTTGATTCTAAAGAGAAAACGCAACAAATAGAAAAAGAAATCTCGTTAAAACTGCCTTATAAAGGCAATATTACTATCTTTGCAATTACAGATAAACAATAAGGAACCATAAAAAGCTTTTATGGTAGAAAAAAG
>NZ_DBKDTU010000148.1:0-8348 GCF_055505085.1 Candidatus Hepatincolaceae symbiont of Strigamia maritima | reverse complement strand
TCTAATAAATAGAGGAAGTATGCCTAAAGTTCTCTTGCATATTTATAATTTCTTACCTATAATTATCTATATATTCAGTAGGATATTAACATATTAATAAATGAGTATACACTAAATTATGGCTTTTACATTTAAAAAAACACAACTTTCTGGTGTAATTTTAATTACCCCTATAGTCTCAGAAGATTCTCGAGGATATTTTTTAGAAACTTATCATCAAGATAACTTTATACACAATGACATTACTACTATTTTTAAACAAGATAATCATTCTTATTCTTTAAAAGGTGTAATTAGAGGATTACACTTTCAAAAATCTCCTTTTGCACAAGCTAAATTAGTACGTTGTATTAAGGGAAAAATTTTTGATGTTGCAGTAGATTTAAATAAAAACTCTGAAACTTATCTACAATGGATAGGTGTGGAATTATCCGCAGAGAATAAACAAATGTTATATATTCCTGAGGATTTTGCTCACGGATTTTCCGTATTAAGTGATGAGGCAGAAATTATATATAAATGCTCAAATATCTACTCTAAAACTCATGATGGAGGGTTTAGATTTGATGACCCTACTCTTAACATTAATTGGCAGGTAGAAAAACCACTAGTATCTGATAAAGATTTACACTTACCAACTTTAGTAGAATTAAACCTTATTTAAAGATCACATTATGAAAATTTTAGTAACCGGAGGTTGTGGGTTTATAGGTAGTAATTTTATTAAATATATGTTACAAAAATACCAAACTTATAAAATCATTAACTTAGATTTATTAACTTATGCTGGTAATTTAGAAAATTTACTATCTGAAGCAACTAACCCTAATTATACTTTTGTACACGGAGATATTTTAGATAAAGCTTTAATACCTGAACTTCTTAAAGAAGTAGATATATGTATTAATTTTGCTGCTGAGAGTCATGTAGATAACAGTATAAAAAATCCTGAAGCATTCATAAATACTAATATTCACGGTACTTTTAACCTATTATATTATGCTAAAAAAACTAACTTAGCAAGATATTTACAAATCTCAACGGATGAGGTTTACGGTTCTCTAGGAAATACTGGTTATTTCACCGAAAATAGCCCATTGCTGGCTAATTCTCCGTATTCAGCTTCTAAAGCCTCTGCAGATTTATTAGTAAGAGCTTTTTTTGAAACATATAAATTACCTACTCTAATTACTAGGTGTTCTAATAATTACGGACCTTACCAACACATAGAAAAATTAATTCCGTTATTTATCACAAATCTTTTACAAAATAAAAAAATTCCTCTATATGGTAATGGACTTAATATTAGAGATTGGTTATATGTAGAGGATCATTGCTATGGCATAGATTTAATATTGCATCAGGGGGAAGTTGGAGAAGTATATAATATTGGCGGGAATAATGAAAAAACTAATTTAGCAGTAGCAAAATTACTACTAGATGTTTTTGGTAAATCAACAGAATTTATTGAATATGTTACAGATAGACTAGGACACGATCAGAGATATGCTATTGATAATACTAAAATACACAATAAATTAGGGTTTGTTCCTAAATTAAGTTTTGATGAGGGAATTATTAAAACCATAGAATGGTATAAAAATAATATTCCTTGGATTAACAATTCCATAAAATAATTAGGACAATAACTCTTATGTTAAAAATTTTATTAACTGGAGGTAACGGAATGTTAGGCAAAGATGCTATTCCTATCTTAGAGAAAGCGAATTTTTCAGTGTTATCTCCTAGTAGTACTGCTTTGGATATTTCTAATATACAGCTGGTAAATAATTTTTTTAAAGAAAATCATATAGATCTTATTATAAACACAGCGGCTTATACTAAAGTAGATTTAGCAGAACAAAATCCAGAGCAGGCTTTTTTAGTTAATGAGATTGGCACTCTAAATTTGGCGATAATAGCACAACAAAAAAACATCCAGCTTATTCATATTAGTACCGATTATGTTTTTGACGGCACACAAAGTTTGCCTTATCTACCAACCTCACAAACTAACCCTATTAATGTATACGGCAAATCTAAATTAGCAGCTGAGCAAGCTATTATTAATAATTGTAGTAATTTTTATATTGCCAGAACTAGTTGGCTATACGGATTAATGCCCCATAGTTTTGTAAGCACTATACTGAGTTTAGCTAAAACTAAGAATGATCTTAAAATAGTAAATGACCAAATCGGTTGCCCAACTTTTACCTATGAATTAATTAGGGGAATATTAACCTTAATACAACAGGTTTACCCCTATGGGATCTATCATATTTGTGGTAGCGGTTATACTAGTTGGTATGCTTTTGCTAATAAAATCTTTGAACTAAGTGGTATAGAAATTATAACCATTCCTATTACTACAGAAGAATTTTTAAGTAACGCTAAAAATTCCACTGCTAGACGCCCACAATACTCGGTAATGGATAATCAGAATTCATGTGTGTCTTGGGATATAGCTTTAAGAGAATATTTAAAATTAAAAGGATTATTAGCATGAGAGGTATTATTTTAGCAGGTGGACTAGGAACCAGACTTTATCCTATTACCAAGGTCATCTCTAAGCAATTACTCTCAGTTTATGATAAACCTATGATTTATTATCCACTATCAGTTTTAATGTTAGCAGGCATTAAAGATATTTTACTAATTTCTACCCCAGAAGCAATACGCTTGTTTCAGGAACTCTTTAAAGATAGCAAAGATTTAGGTATTAATATTTCCTATAAGATTCAAGAAACTCCGAGAGGTTTAGCAGATGCTTTTATTCTAGGGGAAGATTTTATTCAAGATAGGAGTGTCGCTTTAGTTTTAGGAGATAATATTTTTTACGGGAGTGGTTTTTCAGAGTTATTGGATAACACCATTAATAAAATAAATGTATCCGGAGGAGCTATAGTTTTTGGTTATAAAGTAAAAGATCCTCAACGCTTTGGAGTGGTAGAATTTAATTTAAAACAACAAGCTATTTCTATAGAAGAAAAACCCAACCATCCAAAATCTGATTATGCTGTAACCGGTCTTTATTTTTATGATAATAAAGTAGTAGAATATACTAAATCTCTAAAAACCTCTTCAAGAGGAGAACTAGAAATTACTGATTTAAATAATATATATTTAAAAAATAAGCAATTATCCGTAGAAATTTTAGGACGAGGTTTTGCTTGGTTAGATACCGGCACACCTGATTCTTTAATGCAAGCTGCTAATTTTGTACAGTCTATAGAAGAAAATCAAGGATTAAAAATTGCCTGCCTTGAAGAAATAGCTTATTATAAACATTATATAAGCAAAGATGAATTGCTTAGTTTAGCTAAAGAATTAGCTTCCTCAGATTACGGTAAATATTTAAAATCTTTAATCCACACTAAAATATAAAAATTGTTACTCCGGAACCCAAGCAATTAAAATAAGATCACAGGTAAGCATATGATGAGCACTCCTTACCATAAAATTATATCCTAAATTAAGTTCCTCTAACATTGGTTTTACATTAAAAAATTGTGAAGCATTGTGATAAATAGAAATTAATAATACTGGTTTATCTTTTTTTTATAGCATTAATTGCCCTTGTAAAACTTTTCCCAACCATCCTTCCACATCTAATTTTATTAAACCTATTTCTTTTTTGTTTTGCTAATTAAAGTTTTGCTTTCTTCGTCTAAATCTTTTTTTAAGATAACTAGTTTTTCTTCTTTGTTAACTAATTGCTCAAATCCCTTTAAATATAAAATATCATGATTTAATTCTTTTGAAATACTTTTACTTCTAATTGTTTAATTCTTGGTTCTCAGCTTGTAATTCTTGATTCTTATCATAAAGCTCCCTACTCTCCTTAGATTTCTCTATTACAAAATTTTTTAAGGCTTTATATTTTTTATTACTGATGATTTTAAACATATTAGTTTTTCCTGCTATTTTCAATTATACGACTAGTTAAATATTCTAATTTTATAAGATCTGCTTCTTTACTATCCCCCAACATTTGAGAATCTTTGAGCGAAATTTTATAATCTTCACAGGCTTTTAAAATTAACCCAGGATTAGGTTTTCTTGCCAAAGACTGCTTTCTATATTGCTCTATTGTAGCACCCATACTATATGTACAATAATAAAACCCTGTAATAATTATCCCCAGTTTTAAGCAATAATCTTTAATATAGTTATTAGTAGTTATAACATCATTCTCTTTAAAATATCCCTTGGCTACCCCTGCTTGATTACTAATGACTATAATAAGTTCTCCTCTTTGATTAGCCTCTCTCATAAACTCTAAAGTACTATTTATAAATATTAAATTAGTACCAAAAATATAACCGTCTTGATCTTCAATAATAGTATTATCTCTATCTATAAATAAAGCTTTTTTAGATTCTGCTTGTCCCCATAGAGGAATTTCTCGTTCGGCTTTTTCATAATCAGCTTTAATTCCTATATCAATAAATTTACCACCCATAGGTAAGCCAAATAATTGATTATTTAACAATATTTTCGGGAAAATATCTCTTTCTATGGAAAGCTCTTTTTTTTGCCATGCTAGATAAAAATTCTTTAAACTCGCCTTTTTAAAATAATAAACTCCTCCGTTAATATAACCGTCAATAACTTCCGGTAAAAGGTTAGTTTTTTCCTTAAAAGCAATAATTTGATAAGATGAATTAATGTTTACCAAACCGTATCTAGTTATATCTTTAGAATATCTTAAAGCAATTAAAGCAGAAGCTTTATGCTTTTGAATAAATTCTCTTAAAATACTATAATCTATATCAAAAAAAGTATCTCCGTTTATTAAGAAAAAATCCTCAGCTAAATAAATCCAAGCATTAAATACGGCTCCGGCAGTTCCTAAAGGATTTTCTTCTTTTATATATAAAATTTTTATGTTAAGTTTTTGTTTCCTAAAATACTCTTCTATAATTTCACTTTGATGATGTAATAGTAAAATAATTTCTGTAAAGTTTTGGGTAATTAATAAGTCTATAAGATATTTTAAGAATGGTATATTATTAATAGGAGCCATAGGTTTAGGAACATTTTTTACTACCTCCTTAAGTCTGCTCCCAAATCCGCCTGCTAAAATTACTGCTTGCATTTAATTATGTTTCTCTAAATAAATGTCTCATTAAGTAAATTTTCTTCAACTAGGGAACAAATAACATGCCCTAACATGATATGAGATTCCTGAATACGCGGGGTATCTTGAGAAGGCACCTTAATTAAATAATCACAGAGATTATCTATTTTTCCGTTATTGCTACCAGTTAACCCTACTATTATTAATTCTTGTTTTTTTGCTTGTTCAATTGCCTTAAGAATATTAGTAGAGTTACCAGAGGTAGTTATAGCTATAAACATATCTCCTTTGCGTCCTAAGGCCTCTATTTGCCTTGAGAATAAATATTTATATCCGTAATCATTTCCAATTGAGGTTAAAATTGAGGTATCCACAGTTAAAGCAATTGCCGGCAGAGCTTTACGATTAAAATAAAATTTACTAACAAACTCTCCTGCAATATGTTGAGAATCTGCTGCACTTCCTCCATTACCAGCAATTAATAATTTATTAGCGTTTTTATAAAGAACAATTAATGCTTTAACAATGTTTTCTATACTTGCCAAAGTGTTACTATCCTGTAATATTTTTGTTTTAGCATTAATAGAATCTTTAATCTGTTTTTTAATAATATTTTGCATTTTATCCTTTTATTTTACATGACCAATTTTCTGCTCCATATTTAGCAAATGAAACTTTAGTTAGCGTTCCTTTTAATTTTTGTAAAGCTTCTATAACTTTATATTTTTTTACATTTGGGCAATAAAACATCATAAAACCGCCACCCCCAGCTCCAGAAATTTTACCACCTAATGCTCCATTTTTAAGAGCAATTTCATATACTTCATCTATAAAAACATTGCTAATATTTTGAGATATTTTCTTTTTCTCATGCCATCCCTCATTTAAAATTTCCCCCATTTCATGTAAATTACCTTTTAGTAAAGCATTTTTCATATCAGTTGCTTGATCTTTAAGTTTGTGGGTAGCAACCAAAGCCCTTTCATCATGATTTTCAATATGTTTAGCTTGATCAGTAATAATATGAGAAGATATCCTAGAAGTACCTGTATAATATAAAACTAAATTATTAGCTAATTCATTGATATAATCAGGATGGATTTTGAGTTGATTCACTACAACTTTATCATCTCGATAAAACTCCATAAAATTAAACCCTCCAAAACAAGCTGCATAATGATCTTGTTTGCCACCAGACATTTGCAAATCTAAACGTTCTATCTCCCAACCTAAATGAGCTAAAGTATAATCATCTAAATATAACTTTAACCATTTGTCAAATGCTTTCATTACAGCTATTACCAAGGTGGAAGAAGAACCTAACCCTGAACCTGCAGGAGCATCCACAAAAGTAGATAGTTTAAAAGATAGTGCCTCGTTATGAGTAAATTCTTTGGTAATCCTATTATAAATTGCTTTAAATAAGTCTAATTTATCATCCATTTCTAGATAATTTGTAACATTTTCATAAATAATAGTTTCTTTTCTATCTAAAGCATGAAATTCTATCCTACCATTATTCATAGGTTCAATATAAGCATACGCATACAAATTAATACAAGAATTTAAAACTACCCCTCCGTATAAATCACAATAAGGGCTGACATCAGTTCCTCCTCCTGATAACCCAATTCTTAAAGGAGCTTTTGCTTTATAAATCATTATTCTTCTTTAATTTTTCTTGATTTAATAATTCTTGAATACCTTGTTCAAAAATTTTTTTATATTCTTTATATATTAGTCTACTATTATTTGCTAACTCTTGCAACTTATCAGGATTATCTTTTACTATTTTAATATTCTTTACTATTTCTCCTATATTTTTACACAAGTGCATAGATTGTGTACTCTCTATCCCTTTAAACCCTACTGCAGTAGAAATTATCGGTACTCCTTTTGCTACAGCTTGCACAGTTTTAACATTAATCCCGGTGCCAAATATAATTGGACATACTATTAAATCTACTTCTTCATAAAAACTATCTATATCTTCAACAAATCCTCTGTTATCTAAATATTCTCTAGTTGATATATGATTAATATAATTATTTATTATATTTTCTTTAAATATCCCTATTAAGTTATTTATATTCGGTAACTGCAAAACATTTTGTATTCTCTTGATTAAAGTATGTCTTTTAGATACTTTGTTTAAAAAGTTTTTATCTAAAACTTTACCTGCTATTAATACTTTTAGTTCTGTATTATTTAAGGTAGTATCAAACTTATTAAGAAAAGCCAGTAATGCATAAAGATTAACTTTCATATTGCTTCCCACAAATCCTATTTTTTGTAATCTCTGATATTTTTTATTTACATAAGTTGCTTTACTTTCTATATGGGGGATAATAATAATTTTACTCTCATTATTTATACTCTTAAAAAACTGTTTTTCTTCCTCAGTTCTGGCTATAATGATCTCTGCTCTTTTTAAATATTCTCCTTCTTGCTTTGGTGTAGCGGTAAACCCTTCCTTAGTAATCCCTGCTTCATGAAGCATTATATATCTATCAGATATTTTATCATGAGTATCTATTACTTTTAAAATATTATTAGGAATATACTCTAAGATTTTAGATTGAAAAATATAATGACAAATTACTATATCTATTTTACTGTAAATACAAAGATCTCTTATCTTCTCCCCTAATCCCTCCTCATACCATGCATCCATTCTAAAGATACCTACTTTATTAGGTTTCTCTCTCCAAACATGAACTGGGATTGCTTCAAAATAATCCCATTTTTTTAGCATTGCTATAGCATTAAATGTAGTATCAGAATTAACAGTCATATAACGATCAAAATCATAATATATAAAAACTATTTTGTGTCCTAAGGTTTGTATATATTTTGTTACATTATATATATACGACCTGTTACCATGGCTTTGACTATGAGATGGAGTGTTACTAAATACCAATATTCTCATTGGATAGTCCTTTTTAATTTTTTATTATTTAATAAATCATACATTCCATTCTCAAAAACTTTTTTATATTCTTTATACATTAACATACTACTATCTGCCAATTTTTGTAATTTTCTAGGATTATACATCACAGTTTTAATACTCTCTATTACTTCTTCAATATTGCTGCATAAATGCATCGGCTCTACACTTTTTATCCCCTTAAACCCTATTTTAGTAGAGATTATCGGCACTCCTTTTGCTAAGGCTTGTACCGTTTTTACATTAATTCCGGTGCCAAATATAATTGGACATACTATTAAATCTACTTCTTCATAAAAACTATCTATATCTTCA
>NZ_DBKDTU010000147.1:0-8430 GCF_055505085.1 Candidatus Hepatincolaceae symbiont of Strigamia maritima | reverse complement strand
TAAAGTAACTATATATTTTAAAGGAATAATAATGAAAAAGTCTATTGCAGTAGCTAAAGGAGATGGTATTGGTCCTGAAATTATGGATGTTGTGATTAATATATTTAATAAAGTAGGGGTTCAGCTTGATTATCATTATATTGATATGGGAAGGGATACTTTCTTAAAAGGTCATAAATTAGGAATGACACCTGAAGCTCAGGCAACCGTAGAGGAGCTAGGAGTATTGTTTAAAGGACCTATGGAAACCCCAAAAGGAGGGGGTAATAGAAGTATTAATGTAACAGGAAGAAAAATGTGGGGAACTTTTGCTAATTGTAGGGTTTTTAAAACACTTCCAGGGGTTGATACTATTTATAGTAAAGCTAATATTCCTATTGATTTAACTATTATGCGAGAAAATCTTGAAGATACCTATGGCGGGGTAGAACATTTAGTAACCTCAGACTTAGCCATATCCAGAAGATTTATTTCAAGTCCTGGTTCTTATCAAATTCATAAGTATGCTTTTGAATATGCTCAACAACAAGGAATAGATGCTGTAGTATGTGGGCACAAAGCCAATATTATGAAAATTACTGATGGCTTATTTTTAGAAACCTTTTATGAGGTTGCTAAAGAGTATCCTAATATTAAAGTATCTGATGTGATTGTTGATGATTTATGCATGAAACTTGTAACAATACCTAATCAGTATAAATTAATTGTATTGCCTAATCTGCAAGGAGATATAGTATCTGATTTATGTGCAGGTTTAGTAGGAGGTTTAGGTTTTGCTCCTTCTGCAAATGTTGGTAATAATATTGCTATCTTTGAGGCGGTTCATGGTACTGCTCCTGATAAAATAGGTAAGAATTCAGCTAATCCTACGGCATTATTATTAAGCGGATTAATGATGTTAAACTTTTTAGGTTTTAATAAAGAAGCTAGAAAAATAGAACTTGCCTTATTGCAAACCTTGAAAGATAAAATACATACATCAGATCTTAAATCTAGTAATGTTGCGGTATCAACTATGGAATACGGCGAAGAAATTATTAAGAGGGCGACGACTATAGCAGATAATGATTATACCCTAGATAATTTATCTAAAAAAGCAATTACTTTGGGTAAAAATGTTAAGAAAATAAATAATACTCCTACTATGTTAATTCGTAAAAAATTTAAAGATGTTTGTAAGGGAGTGGATATTTTTATTGAGAGTATAAATAGTACTGAGGAAATATTAAAGCAAATTAAAGCTTTATTAGTAGATAATTTTCAAAACTTTAATTTAGAGGTTATTGCTAATAGAGGAACTAATGTCTTTCCGGAAGGTTCTAAGTATACAGAATGTATTAATAGTTATATATTAAGATTACTCTCAAAAGAGGAGATTAAAGAATCTCAGACTCTGCAGTTAGGGTTAAAAATAGCAGAACATTATAAACTATTAGGATTAGAAACTCTAAGGGAGTTTGATGGTAAAATCGGGTACTCTATACTCTAAAATTATAGATACTAAGAAAAGGAGGAAATATGTTAATTTTTGAATTGATAGAACGTATGTATAAAGAATTTCCTAAGAAATTAAAAGACATAAAAGCACAACTAAATAGAGAGCTAACCTTAACGGAAAAAATCTTATATTTTCATATGTCTGAGCAATATAAAAGCTCTATGAAAAATTATAAAAGAGGGATATCTTACGTAGAATTTCAACCTGATAGGGTGGCAATGCAAGATGCTACAGCACAAATGGCATTATTACAATTTATGCAGTCAGGGCGTAAAGAAGTAGCAGTTCCGTCTTCCATTCATTGTGATCATTTAATTCTTGCCAAAGACGGAGCTATAAAAGATTTAGAGAGTGCCAAAGATGATAACAAAGAAGTATTTGATTTTTTAAGATCTGTTGCAAATAAATATGGGATTGATTTTTGGAAGCCTGGAGCTGGTATAATTCATCAGGTAGTATTAGAAAATTATGCATATCCAGGAGGCTTAATGATTGGTACTGATTCTCATACCCCTAATGCCGGTGGTTTAGGAATGTTGGCTATTGGAGTAGGGGGTGCTGATGCTTGTGATGTTATGTCAGGCATATCATGGGAATTAAAATTTCCTCAACTTATAGGAATTAAACTAACCGGTAAATTAGGGGGATGGACTTCTCCTAAAGATGTAATTTTAAAGGTAGCAGGCTTATTAACTGTTAAAGGTGGTACGGGGGCAATTTTAGAATATTTCGGAGAAGGAGCAGATAGTATTTCGTGTACGGGAAAAGGTACAATTTGTAATATGGGAGCTGAAATTGGTGCAACTACATCTGTCTTTGGGTATGATAAAAAAATGTCTACCTATTTAAGAAGTACAGAACGCAATAGGATTGCAGACTTGGCAGACGGTATTAAAGAGCATTTAACAGGAGATTCTGAAGTTTATAATAATCCTGAAAAATATTTTGATGAAGTTTTAGAAATTAATTTAGCTACTTTAGAACCTTATATTAATGGTCCGTTTACTCCTGATTTAGCTTTTCCTATCTCAAAATTTGCCACTGCAGTTAAAGAAAATAAATGGCCTGAACATATATCGGTTGGGTTAATAGGTTCTTGTACGAACTCATCTTATGAAGATATTGCGAGAGCAACCTCTATTGCCAAACAAGCAATAGATAATAATTTAAAAATTAAATCTGAATTTACTATAACCCCTGGATCTGAACAAGTTCGTTATACGGTTGCCAGAGATGGATTTTTAGATATATTAAATCAAATAGGAGGGGTTACTTTAGCAAATGCTTGCGGTCCTTGTATTGGGCAATGGCAGAGACATAATAATACTGAGGTTAATACTATTATTACGTCATTTAATAGAAATTTTGCTAAAAGAAATGATGGTAATGTTAATACTCATGCGTTTGTTGCTTCCCCTGAAATAGTTACGGCAATGGTTTTAGCCGGATCTTTAACATTTAATCCTTTAACTGATACTTTAAAAAATGAACAAGGTATTGATATTAAACTTACCCCTCCGACAGGGGATGAGCTCCCATCTAAGGGATTTTCTGTAGAAGATTTAGGGTATTTTCCTCCTGCTAAGGATGGTAATAATATAGAAATTGTTGTTAATCCTAACTCTACTAGATTACAACTCCTAGAACCTTTTAAAGCATGGAATGGTAAAGATTTATTAAATCTTAAACTTCTGATTAAAGCTAGTGGTAAATGTACTACAGATCATATTTCTATGGCTGGTTCTTGGTTGAAATTCAGAGGGCATTTAGATAATATTTCAGATAATATGCTAATAGGAGCAGTAAATAGCTTTAATAATGAAACAAATAAGGTTCTAAATAATATTACTAAAGAATATAATACGGTACCTGCTGTACAAAGATACTATAAACAACATAATATAGATTCAATTGTAGTAGGTGAAGAAAATTATGGTGAAGGCTCATCAAGGGAACATGCAGCTATGGAGCCCCGGTTTTTAGGTGTGAAAGTAATTTTAGTTAAATCTTTTGCCAGAATTCATGAAACAAATCTAAAAAAACAAGGTATGTTAGCACTAACTTTTGAAAATACTGCTGATTATAACAAAATAAGAGAAGATGATAATATAAATATATTAGGGTTAGTAACCTTTGATGCCGATACTCCTCTTACTGTTGAATTAAATCATAGTGATGGTACTAAAGACACATTTAAAGTTCTTCATACTTATAATACACATCAAATAGAATGGTTTAAAGCTGGTTCTGCTTTAAATATAATTAAAAATAATTTAAAACATTAGGTTAATATTATTAAAAAATGGAGTTAAAAATGCATAGAAAAAAAATATCATTAATTGGTGCCGGTAATATAGGAGGGACATTAGCTCATCTTAGTTTATTAAAAGAACTAGGAGATATAGTGTTATTTGATGTAAACGGGAAAGTAGCTCAAGGTAAAGCATTAGATCTTGCTCAAAGTTCTTTTGTTCACAAAACAAATATTAATATAATCGGTACAAGTAATTATGAGGATACCGCTAATTCAGATGTTATAATAGTAACCGCAGGAATGCCTCGCAAACCTGGGATGAGTAGGGATGATTTAGTTAAAAATAATACTAAAGTAATGATAGAAGTTGGTAAAAACATTGCAACATATAGTCCGAATGCTTTTGTAATTTGTGTTACTAATCCGCTGGATGTGATGGTATGGGTGCTACAACAAAGTAGTTGTTTGCCTGTAGCTAAGGTTGTAGGAATGGCAGGAGTGTTAGATACTTCAAGATTTGCTTATTTTTTATCTCAAGCTTTAAATGTAGCTATTGCTGATATTCAAGCTTTTGTACTGGGAGGACATGGAGATAGTATGGTTCCGGTATTAAATTATGCTACAGTTAGCGGAATTTCTTTAGCTCATTTTATTAAGAATGGGAAAATTAGTCAAACAACTGTGGAGAAAATTGTTGATAGAACTAGAAATGGCGGAGCAGAAATAGTAAATTTATTAGGGAGTGGTTCTGCATTTTATGCACCGGCTGCTGCTGCTTTAGCTATGGCAGAAAGTTATTTATTTAATAACAGAAATATTTTTCCTACAGCCGCATGGGTAACTAAAAATTATGATGTCTCAGGGATGTATGTTGGTGTTCCAGTAGTAATTGGCTCTAACGGCGTAGAAGAAATCATAGAAATAGAACTTGATAGTGTATCAAAAGAAAATTTTAAAAAATCAGTAAAAACAGTAGAAGAGCTGATGTTTATTGCTAAAAAGTTTATGTAGATTCAGAACTCTTTTATCTTCATACAATAATTAGAAGTTCTTTCATATACTGAGTAATTAAAAATATCTTCATCCACATTTTAGCAAATCTTACCTATGAAAGTGCAGTACTTTTAGAAAATATAATGTCGTATCAAAAACAAGATAAAGAATATCAAGATTTATTGAAGACAGAAAATAGATGGATATTAAATCACCCTAGGATTGACCAAAGAAGTTCTGTGGAATCGTTGTGAAGGTACGCCGTTGGATAAAAGTTTTTATTATATAATTTCAAGAACTTAGAGTATAATACTATTATAAACAAAAGAGTATAACGGTATTATTTATGATAACTTTTTTTAGTTCTGTGATTTTGTTAATCTTGGGATATTTTATTTATTCCAAAATAATTGCTAAAGTAGTAGGATTAAATTCTAAAAATCCTGTACCCTCCCATACCCTGCGGGATAATATGGATTTTCTTCCTATGTCTAAGCCTAAGAACTCATTAATTAATTTATTAAATATTGCCGGAACAGGACCGGTTTTCGGACCAATTCTTGCAGCACTGTATGGACCTGTTGCTCTTTTATGGATAGTATTTGGGGCTATTTTTGCAGGAGCAGTTCATGATTTTGTAATCGGAGTGGTATCCCTAAGAAATAAAGGAGGAACTCTTCCGACGTTAGCTGCTATTTATTTATCAAAACCTTTTAAACATATAGTAAACTTTTTTTCATGTTTATTATTAATTTTAGTGGCAACAGTTTTTGTGGTTGGTCCTGCTACTCTATTACATAATTTATTACCGATGATAGATTATAAAGTAATTATCGGATTTTTATTTTCTTATTATCTTTTAGCTACCCTTTTACCGGTTGATAAAATTATTGGTAAAATTTATCCTTTTTTCGGAGTTATCTTGATAATTGGGGCAGTTGCAATCATAATTTCGGTATTATTTTTCTCTAAAGCTCCCTTACCGGAACTGAATTTAAATAATTTACATCCCCAAGGATTACCATTGTTCCCGTTATTATTTTTAACTCTGTCTTGCGGTGCATTATCGGGCTTTCATGCAACCCAAATACCAATTATTAGCAGAACGCTAAATAATGAAACTGAAGCACGTCCGGTTTTTTACGGTATGATGATAGCAGAAGGAATTATAGCACTAATTTGGGCATATGCTACTATTGTATTGTTAGATGGTCAAACTCTATTAAGCTTACTTAAAGAAGGTACACCCTCTTTAGTAGTTAATAAAATTGCTCTGATGAGTTTAGGAGGATTTTTAGGAACTATTGCGGTTTTAGGAGTAATAGTATTACCTTTTACTTCCGGAGATACAGCTTTTAGAGGAATTCGTTTAATGTTAGCCGAATATCTTAAGTTGAATCAAAAATCTATTAAGAATCGTTTTATAATTGCGATTCCTTGCTTTGCAATTTCTATTATGCTCTGTTTTGTAAATTTTCAATATTTATGGCAGTATTTTTCTTGGGCAAACCAAACTTTAGCTAGTATTTCTCTTTGGATTTCCACTATGTATTTATTAAAAAATAAAAAACCTATTTACTATACTTTAGTACCAGCATTATTTATTACTTTTGCAGTCTTTACCTATATTTTATATGCTCCTATCGGGTTCTCTTTAGATTTAGAAACAGCTAAAATTATTGCTTTAATTATGTGTGCCGGATTAACTGTAATGGTACTAAAATATCAAAGAGATTATAATAAGAGCAATTTGCAAAAAGATAATATTTAAAAATGCCTATGGATTAAATATAATTGTAATATTAGTAATAATAAGGCAGGAATACTTTAGAATTTTCTAAATTACTTTACTAAGAAAGATAAAATTAACTAATTAATAAAGCAGGATTTATTTTAAATTGCAACATATTAGCAGTCTTTCTACCATTATCTCCGCCTTTTCTTTGCATGGTTACCCTACCTATTCTAAAGTTACCTTGTTTAGTTATTTCTACCTTACCCTGAGCATAGTAATTTAACACAAAATTTATAGGCTGTAAGGAATATTTTTCAAAAGAAGTTTTATAAATTACTAACATCCATTCAGCACTAAAGCTACCTCGCCCTTTGATAAGATCACTAATAATTAATGTTTTATTATTTTGTAAAAAATCTAAAACTAAGGTTTGCTCTTTTTCAGAAAGTTCATTAGCAAACATTCGCCGTAGATCTCTAGGATTATTAATATAAGGAGTTGTTTCTCCGGTGTATAATTTTAAGATTTCTAAAATATCATTAGGAATATGCCAAAGATCTTGATATTTTGTTAACCATCTTTTATCAATCTGATTATATCCGTTGGGATTTGAGATTAACTTTACTGAAATATTTTGACAATCAATTTCTGTTTTAAAAGTAAGGATGATTTTTATTTGTACTTGTAAATCTGCTTTCTGACTACCCTTAACTTTAACAGCTATTATATTCTCTATTACTGCTAAATTATAACCCATGTTTAATAACCAAGCTTGAGCTAAGGTATTGATTTTCCGATTATTAAATTTATCTATAATCATTTGTTTGGTTTTAAAGCCGGCCTTGGCGGTTTGGGAGCCTAATTTAATAAGATCTTCTTTTAGCAAGACTCATACTTTCTTTCTTATTTAATAAGATTAAATTTTTTAAAGATTTTGCAATGTCTGAAATTACATTAACTGTCATAGCATTTCCAGCTTGTTCAAGAATAGTACTGTTGCTAATAGTATCTATTTTCTCTACAATAGTTAATGGAAATCCTTGTAATAATAATGCTTCAATTTTTGATAAACTATATAAGTTACCATTATAAACATAAAGTAACCCTTGTCTTCCTTTTCTAAGGGTAGAAAAAAATCCTTGATACAATCTTAAATCACTTTGTCTAGTATCTAAAATAGTATAATTTATGTGTAATAGATCGGTTAAAGAAAATTTACCGGTATTATACTTATTATTTAGGTATTTTATAAAAGTATGATATTTGTTAGTATTCGGGGTTAATTTTTCACCGCTAAGATTTAGAAAGTTAGCTAAATTATAATTAACGTACTTACCTATCGGGAATTCAAAATTAGTAGAGTATAGGTTTTTTCTTATTCCTATTAAATAGACTCGTTCTCTAGATTGGGGAACCCCAAAGTGTAAACTGTTAAGAATTTTATGATATACTATATAACCTGCACGTTTAAGTAAATATATTATATACTCAAAATCTTTTCCTTTATTTAAATTAAGTAATCCTTTAACATTTTCTAAAATAAAATAAGGAATATTTTTTCTTTGTAATATTTTGGTTATTTCAAAAATTATTTGCCCTCTGGCATCTTGTAACCCCTGTCTTTTACCTGCTATAGAATATGATTGACAAGGAAACCCTGCTATTAATAGGTCTGGAGTAGGTAGTAAATTTATATTTAGAGTAGTTAAATCTCCTAACCCGTTACTAGTTTCATTAAATAATAGTGTATAGGTTTGTAGAGCCTTTTTATCAATTTCTGCAAAATCTACACAGCTATAATTTTGTTGTTCTAAGCCTAATCTTCCTCCTCCTATTCCGGCACATAGGTCAATAAAAGTAATGTCTAAATTATAGTGCATCTCAGTAAATGATTTTTATTCTACAATAGAAATATATCACACTATGAGAGTTTCATTTTTAAATAAAATT
>NZ_DBKDTU010000146.1:0-1818 GCF_055505085.1 Candidatus Hepatincolaceae symbiont of Strigamia maritima | reverse complement strand
TTAGATGGAAATATTTAAATTTAATTCCTAAAGATTTTATAGAAAAATATTACTATTCTTTAAATGATATAAATTTTACATTCAAAAATTAATGGGTGCTTACAAAGAAGTAAAATAGGAAGGTTATTTATTGAATAAAAAACAATTCTGTCCTAGTAGAATTAATTGTTTACAGGCAGATTGAGCTTCTTTCGGAGATAATCCGTTTAGTCTTGCTCTATAAATAATAGTATTATTATCTTTTTTTACCTGAGTAATAGTACTACTAGTTTTTTTTAAGAAAGGGTTATTAGATATCGCTTTTAATATAGCATTCTTAGCTAATTTTTGGTTAGAAAAAGCTCCTACTTGAATAGAAACAGTATTATTACTCTTTTTATCTTTAATATAGCTTTTTAAATAGTCACTTTGATAAATTTTATCATTTTTATTAGAAACCTTATCAAAAGATTTTTTTAATAAAGCTTTAGCTACTACTTTATTATCTGTAGTATTAGTATCTTTATGAGAAATATTTATGTATAAGTTACCACTAGATACTTCTTGTTTAGTAGCCAATGAAGAAGCAGTATTATTTTTTACAAGCTTGTTTAAATTTGTCTTATTATCAGAGGTATCATCAGTTTTCTTAATTCTATTTTTATTATAGGCAATAAGTGCCTGTCTATACTCAGGAGCTAAACTAAATCCTATATTTATGATTTCTTTCATATTATTATCTCTGTTATGAGAATTTTTGTATCCCATAGTAACGGCAATAATTCTAATATCATTTTTTTGTGCCGAAGTAATAAGGTTATAGCCGGAGGCTTTAGTATAGCCTGTTTTAATACCGTCAACCCCGCTATATTCCAGTAAATGATTGGTGCTATAATATTTTCTGTTATTCCAAGAAAAATTTGCCGTAGAAAATAAAGAATAATATTCTGCATGTTTATTCATTATATAACGTGTTAAGCTAGCTATATCAACAACAGTAGTATATTGATTCTTATTATGTAATCCTGTAGGATTAACAAAATGTGTATTATTCATGCCCAATTTTAAGGCTTTATCATTCATCATTTTTACAAATTGTTGTTCTGTTTCTCCTATATGTTCAGCTATAGCCATAGCAACATCATTAGCAGAGCGAACAATGATTGCATAAATAGCTTTTTTAACAGTAATATAGGTACCAGATTTTAAATACATTTTAGTAGGTATTTGAGATGCTGCTTTTTTTGAAATTTTTATTTTAGTATTAAAATGAATCTTTCCGGTACTTAATTTATCAAATAGAATATATAAAGTCATTAATTTAGTTAAAGAAGCAGGATATCTTTTTTCTTTTTCCATATATGAATATAGTAATTGCCCAGTATTATAATCTATAACAGCATATGAATTATTATTCCCCTTAATTAAAGGTGATGATAAAAAAAAGCTGTTAGAAGTAGTTATTATAGAAAAATAACTGATTAATAATAAAATAATAATTCTTTTCATTAAACTTATTTCAAAACATAATTCACTACATAATATTACAACAGTATTAATATATTATTAAAACAAAAATTAACCAACTTTTTATACAAAATATTTGAATTGTATTAATGTTTTAGAAACTATTTTTTCTTATCTTATAAACTTAAGAAGTAAATAAAAAGCCCCTATATTTTCATATAGGGGAATTTGGGATAGTTAAAAGTAAATTGCTGATAAAAAGCAATTTACTTAACATAAGGCGTAGTAAAAGATAAGGTTTTACATACGCCTATTCTTTTTATTCTTTAAGATCGGAAGAGCGTCGTGTAGGGAAAGAGTGTAGATCTCGGT
>NZ_DBKDTU010000145.1:0-8501 GCF_055505085.1 Candidatus Hepatincolaceae symbiont of Strigamia maritima | reverse complement strand
CTTTTGTAACAAATCTTTCTATTTGGCTATCGTATACTATTTTATCATATAAATAGTGTTTAGGTGGTTCTTGGTTTTCATCTAGTTTTTTACCAAGAAGCGTATAGTCTATTTCATCTTTTTCTAAAATAGAAATATTACTTATTTCAATGATTGATTCTAAGTTATAACTAACTGATTGTAGCATATACTTGTTACAATTATCTAATATAGACCTTAATAATTCTTGTTTTGCATATTTAGGATTGTTAATAATATTTTGCCTACCTTGGGGGTTTTTTATTAACGTATTTACAACTTTCAAAATAAATAGCAATGGATATTCACTTTCTTTTACAATATCAAAAATAAACTCTTTATAGAAGTTAGGATTTTTAAAAAAATCTCTTCTCTCCACTATTTTGTGCTCTTTTGGTATTATAATATTCTTTTTTGCATCATATTCTTCTGTTTTAATTATAGTATTAACTGGATTTATGCTTGTTATCCTACAAAAAGATTCGCTAATCTCTTGACCTAATTTATCAAGCTTTTCTGATAAATCTTTACTATATATGATATTTGCCTTAGTATTTATTAACCTCCATAATTCTTCAAACTCTTTATTTCGCTCTTGATTAATTTTAACTTTAGTTTTAGGTTGATTAGCATTTTCTATTTGACTCTGTCTATTTTCACTTTCTTTAAACATATTTTGCAATTGTTCTTTAGATGATTCTGATAAAAAAACAAATTCTTGCATATTATTTTGCATAAAACTATAAATTAATGAATTGATATAATATTTATCTTCATTTTCGTTAAAAGAAATAATATTATTATCGTATAATTTCATAATAAACTGACTTATTTCTCTATCATTAAGTCTAGTTTTTGTTTTGAGATCTTCATGTGTAAAACTATTTGTTATTATATAGCTATTATCATTGATTTCTGCTTGTAGATTATAAATAAACTGTTCTTCCTGCCCTGATACTATTACCTCTAAGGTATTAATATTATAAAACTTATTTTCGTTATCTGATAAAAAGTTTTTAGTTAATCTACGACCTTGCTGATTTACGGCAATCCTTAAACCACGTCCTACTTGTTGTCTTCTTGATATATCTGAAGTGGTGGAACTTAATTTACATATATTAAAAATATTAGGATTATCCCAACCTTCTTGCAACGCCCATACAGAAAAAATAAAACGTAAGGGTGTTTTATGGGATAATAATTCTTCTTTTTTATTTAAGATTAGATTGATTGATTCTGCCTCTTGTTCTTCTCTACTGCCGTTAGAAGTAGAAAAATAACCTTCATGTACTTGTAATCTCTCATTTTTATAATCATTTTCTAAATACTGTTTGTATTCTTTATTTATATTCTTATTAGTAATTATTTCTTGTCTTTTATGCTTATATTCCTCTTCAAAAAGCTTTTTGATAATAGGATTATCACCTTTAAAATCTGCTATGTTGTTAATAAAAAATAATGATAGGGTTTTAATACCTTGTTTGAATAAATATTCTTCCTTCTCAAAATGTTTACTAATAGTTGTGCTTATTAAGTTTCTTTTTTCATCCTCATCTATCACATAAGCATGTTTTTCATAAGAGTTACTATTTGATAAATATGCTATATCTTTTTTAAGATTTGTACACACAACTCCTACTAAATCTTCTAATCCTGTTTTAGCACCTATATCTTCACCTATATTAAGAGTACATGTTTTTTCTTCATTATTATAAAAATAAGCAATTTGTAATGTTTTATTTTTAGTACCAATAAGTTTGATTGTTTGATTTGAATTAATTAGAGTTGATACTCTAATTTTTTTTACTAAATACTGTTGAAAAGAAGATATACTATCTAGTGCATATACCATGTTAGACAATTTGTGATTATCTTCTTTAGGGAACGTTGCACCAAACCTTAAATGCATGTTTTTAAAGCCTTTAAATTGTTCAATAAATTTATTTCCTTTTAGAAGATGTGGTTCATCTATTATAACCACAGGATTAATTTTTTGTAGTGCTTCTAAGGGTCTTCTTGTTGTTTGGATTCCTGTAAATAAGGTTTTTTTTTGCTCTCGGTTTAAAATATTATCTTTTTTGTCTATGGAACCATTAGTTAAAATTAATACAGAGATATTTTTATCTGCTTCATCAATGAATTTACTAACGCCAATTGGGATAGAACTCTTTTTCTTATTTTGTGTTCCTTCATACTCAAACACTTGTAATTCCTTAGCATATTCTATTTTAAAATATTCTTTGGTTAGCTTAATGTTTTGCTTAATTCCTAATTTAATTGCTTTTCTTGGAACAAAAATTATAAATTTATTTACCCCATACTGCTTATGAAGTTCAAACATAGTTTTAATATAGGTAAATGTCTTACCCGTGCCTGTTTCCATTAATATATCTATATTCATTCTATTAGATATATTAATGGAATATCCTTACCATTTTTTTTATGAAAAGACTTAAACGATTGGATTAATGTTTCTAAATTAGGCTCCTTAAAATCAAAATCCTTTAATAATTCAACAATATTATTCACACAATTAGTTTGATATTCTTGTTTTTCAAATTTCATTATTTTAATTTTTTCTTTCTTTGATTTATTTCTTAATCTTATTTAGATTAAATATTGCAACAAGCTTAATAATTTTGAGTGATTTGGGTTTTGTATGTTATTATCTTAATTAATAATAAAGTTAACTCTTACTTGAACCCATGTATCTTGTAAAAGCTTCCTCGGAATATTCCAATATTTCACCATATCCATTACGGAATTATCCAATAAAACATAACCTGAAGATTTATGAATAATACTATTTTTAATAATACCGTCTTTACTTACTAAAAATCTGATAATAACTTCTCCCTGTTGATTACGTTCAATGGCTTTTTTAGGATACTGAGGAGCTTTATAATCAAGCAAACTTTGATCTTCTATCACCGGAATTACATTTGAACCGCTTACTGCTTCCCCGCCGGTACCAAGTGCCTTAGCAGAAATCTGACTTTGAGTTTGTACTTCTTGTTTAGGTTTAGAAATTTGAGGTTGATATTTCTGATAACTGTGTTTTTTAAGCTTAGTTTTTTTTTGATTAGGAGAAGTGGCGTTGTTAGCTACACTTGATACCATACTAACACTAGGAGCTCCTTTATTACTAATATTAATTCTAATATACTGCTCTTTATTATTGAAAAACGTAAAATAAATTAAACAACCAAAAAATAAACTATGTAAGCTTATAGATGCTATTAAATAAAAATATTGAGAGTTTTTCGGTTTTACTGTTGCTAACATTAAAATACATATCTTATATCAATATAATAATTTCTCTCCATAGCATGCCTAACTGTAGTTACAGAAATAGTTTCAGAATATCTTTCATCAAACAAATTTTTTACTCCAATTCCTATATTAATATTATTTTTAATATATCTCAAGTCTATATCAGTTAGCCATCTGTCGCCTACTTCTGCTTCTACCTCTTGTCTGTTATCATTATGAACCATTGCCAGATGCGGTGATATATAATTAACAGTAGTTTTAAGTTGCCAAAAATCGCTAACTTGATATTTAAAGCCCATATTTAAACTAATAGGAGGAACTTTAGCTATGAGTGTTCCTTCTTTATTTATATATGCCTCACGTTTCTTTTCTATTGTTTTTAAGATCTGTTGTCCTGTATTGGTTGGTACCCCTTTAATTCTATCTTTTACTTTATCTAAAGCAACAAGATTAGATTTTTTGAACCTAGCATCTACATAAACTCCACTGAAAAAAACACTCATCGGATTCTGAAAGACACTACCCGCTACTTTTAAATCTTGTTCTAAAGTTAATTCTATTCCTCTACGGGTAGTATTACCATGATTAATAGCAGCAGAATGCCTTGTACCACTGGTAAGGTATAGAATATTTATTTCATTATTAGTATCGGTATTAAAAGCTACTAAACGTACATAGGTGTAGGGAGTGAGCATATCCTGAACCCCTACTTCATAGCTAACAAATGTTTCATATTTAAGATCTGCTAATTTATATAAACCATCATAATTATCAGTTAGCTGGTGAGCTTCAGGAGCGGTAAAACCAGTTTCACGTCTTACCCAGATACTACCGTCTTTTCTATAATCATAACCAATGGAGGCTTCAGTTGCATAATGAATATAATTTTTGTTAAAAGTAGCATAAGTTTTGCTATAACTGCCTAACACACCAATTGGTCCGCCTTTTTTCCATAAATCTTTATTATATCTATAGCCTTGGGTAGAATAGAAGTTACCAAGATAAATTTTATTTAAGGCAAAAACTGCCTGAGTGGTTTTTTTATAGTTAAAGATAGTTTTATTAGGTTTGCTTGAGTATATTTCCCACTTTTGCTTTACTTCTATGATATCATTACCTACTAAGAGAGAGCTTTTTTGATTAGTGCCGTAATAAAGTTTCATTTTAGATTTATTTCCCCTAGTATCACTAGAAAGAGTGCCTTTTTTAGGAATTGTAAAATTACTTTTAGAAGTAAACCCTATATCATCTAATAAAACATAATTAAAGATTCCCTTATAAGTTAATTTATGAGTTTCTGCCACCCTATTTCTATCATATATTGTTCCTGACACTCGCCAATCTCCGTCGCTTTCCTTTCTTCTCTTAGCGGATACAATACCTGAATATTTACCATCCTCACTATACTTAGAATAGGCATAACCTAAAATTTGTTTTTTAGTTAGAAAAATTTTAGAAGCAAAGGAATAAAAATCAGTATTGGCATATTCATTCCTTAGATATCCCTGACTTGTTTCCCCTCCATAATTCATTTGCAAAAATAATCTATCATTAAAAAGGATTTTCCCAGTATTAACTCCTATTCTTTTGGTATTAAAAGAACCATAGGAGAAATATCCGGAATTCAGAGGTTTTGAGGAAACTCTAAAATTAGTTAGCATACTAACTACCCCTCCTTGGGTACCGTTCCCATAAATTACACTACCACCGCCGGGTAGAATTTCTATCTTATCTATAGTTTCAGATGGTATAATGTCATATCCTGGAAAATAATGGAAATTATCTAAGAGATTAAGAGGCATATCATCAATTAATACTTGTACATTAGCACGACTTTTCTCTCCTTGCCCTCTAATATCAATGACATTTCTAAAGTCTGTACCAACTGTAATACCAGGTATTTTCTTCAATACATCATTAATTGTCCCTTGGTTCCCTTCATGCAACATACTACTATCAATAACTTGGGCATTTTTATTATATTCTTGAGGAACATTAATATCTTTGGTTGCTTGCACATTAATTACCACACTTTCTTCTGCTTTTGTAACATCTGTTTTCTTCTCATTAGATAAGGATTCATTATTAGGCAAAGATTCTGCTTTTGATAAGGAGAAGTTTAATAAAAGCAGAGTTATCATTATTAATATTTTGAGAAGTATCAATATACCACTTATATAATTGGTACATATTACCCCATCTTTAAAAGCTGATTTATTGATAATATTGCTACCAACTATTGTAAGACTATTGTAGAGGTTAGAATTATTTCTCTCATTAATCTGTACGTTAATTCTCACGGTATCTCTCTTATTATGTATTGTTTGCATTTTTTAGTTACCTACCCCATATCCTTCTTTTAGTTGTTACTTTGTATTAAAAAACATAACGTATTGCTAGATAGTAATTTCTCTCGATTCCCTGACGCACTGTATTCATCTCAACCCCGTCATAGTGAAGCTCTCCGGCACCTAAATAATATTTTTTATTAAAAAGATTATTTATCCCAGCTCCTATATTAAAGTTATCCTTTACATACCTTAACCCAATATTAGTAATTACCCGCTCTCCTAGTTTTTTATTTTGCTGATTAAAAAAAGGAACATGTGTTGCCACATAATTGAGGGTGGTAGTAAAACTAATAGGTTCTATAATTTGATATTTAAAGCCAGCATTGAGTAACCAAGGAGTAACCCTAGCAAGTTTTTTACCCTTACTATCTTTAAGAGTTTGTTTTTGGGTGGCTATTTCTGCAGGAGTTAACCCAACTACATCATAAAGAGCATCAGCGTCAGCTTTTTTAAGTTTTGCATCTACATAAGATATTCCTATGAAAAGATCTAAACTTGAGAAGAGTTTTTGTTCAAGATTAAGCTCAAAACCTTTTCTAAGGCTCTCCCCTATATTTACATGATAAGTTCCGTTACTACCATATGGTCCGGCTAAAATAGCATTAATCTGATTTCTAGTATCCGTATAAAACAGAACCCCTTTAAAATAAGTAGATTGGGTAATCATATCTTCAACCCCTACTTCATAAGTAATAAAAGTTTCATACTTAGCATTAGTATTAGTGATGATACCACTTTGTGTATCAATTAATTGCCTTGCTTCAGGAGCTGTAAAACCACGCTCCATTCTACTCCATATAGTTCCTTGTTTTCTATAATCATAACCTAAAGACGCTTCAAAGGCATAATTATTATAAGAGTTTTTAAAAGATTTATTGGGAAGAGCTTTCATAGTAGGTCTCTGACCAGGTCTTGAGGGTTGCCCCGTAGGAATTTGACCTGCTGAACTATTTCTATCCCATAAATCACGGTTAAATCTGTAACCTTGGGTAGTATAGAGTTTATCAAAGAAGTAAGTTTTATTTAAAGCAAAAAAAGCTATGGTAGTTTTCTTATAGACAATATCACTACCCATTACTGCCACTTTTTGTTTAGATTCTATTAAATCGTTTCCTATTAATAAAGAACTTTTTTTGACAGTATCGTAATAAATTCTAAGTTTGGCTTTGTTGCCTTTATCAAAATTTTTATTAAATCCTTTAATTCTAGTTTTTGCTTTGGGATCAGTGTCCACCTGATCCCAATTTCTCTCATTTTCACTATAAAAAAGTAAATTATCTATATTAACGTTATTAAATAGAGCTTGATAAATTATTTTATGGGTAGCTATAGTTCTATCCCTATCAATTAAATCACCTGCGACCCGCCAATCTTTTTCTGTAGCTACTTTTGTAACTACAGTAGAGAATTTTCCTTCTACTGTATAATATGTATAGGCATAACCGATACTTTGATTCTCTGTAAGTGCGGCTTTAGTAGCAAAAGAGTAAAAATCAGTATTTTTATACTCTCCTTTTAAATAAGCATCTGATGCTTCACCACCGTACTTAAATTGCAAAAAGAGTTTATCATCTATTAGGGATTCTCCTAGGGATAATCCTACTTTTCTAGTGTCAAAGGAACCATAAGAAAAATATATAGATTTTTCAGGATTGGCATTAGTTCTAAAATTAGTGTACAAGTTAACCACTCCTCCCTGTACGCCACTACCGTAGATGACACTACCTCCACCTGGGATAATTTCTATACTGTCTAGTGTTTCTAATGGTATAACATCATAGCCGTGAAAATTATATGATGTATAATTTAAGGGATTAGTAGGCACATCATCTATTAAGATTTGCACATTACGTCTGCTATCAACTCCACCTTGCCCTCTAATATCAATGGTATCTCTGTAATCTGCACCTATATTTACTGCCACAAATTTACTTAGAGCATCATATAAAGAATTATTATAAATTTCTCCCAAAGTACTTTTATTAAATATCTCAGCACCCTTATAATAATCTTTAGAGGTAATAAAATTATGTACTTCCCTTACATTGATAGTTATTTCCTTAGTTTGAGGATTTTCTATAGGATTATCAGATTTGCCTTGTGAAAATGTTGTTTGTAAGGATTCTGTTGATGAAAGAGCAGATAGATTATTTTCTTCTGCAAATACCAATGTTGCAATATTAGGGAGAACAAACGTTGCTACCAAAAATGCTATTAATTTAGAGATTTTTATTGCCAATATTGTTTTTTTCATTTTATTCTCTTTATTAGGTATTCATTATGTAATAATCATTATTATTTCATTATTATTTAATAATATAATAAACCAACTAATAAAGTCAACTAATACTTGTATATCACTATTTTTGAAGAAAAACTTGGGTTTTACTATATATTATTAATAACTTGATAAGTTTAGCTTTAGTTTTTATAATTTAGTATTATTAATTTTTGAAGAGATACACATGATTCTAAGTTTTGCTGAAGTAATAATTATTTTATGTATAATGAGTTTTATCATTATGAATTATACTGGTATTCTTAGGGCAAAACCTAATATTTTTCGTAAAAAACTTTACTTCAAGGGAGATATTGAAACCCTTTGGGAGATTCTCTATAATTATAAAGTTTATAATAATTGGAATAAACTCTATAAAAATATTAACCATAAAAATCTAGAATTACAAAGAGAAAGCTATATTGTAAATAAGAAGTTAGTTCTTTTAGTTTATAAACGTGGAGACTTCACCCATAAACAAGAAGTCTGGACTTTCTTTTTTAGTAATTCTAAGAACAAAGTATGTATAAACATAACCAAGATCGGAAGAGCGTCGTGTAGGGAAAGAGTGTAGATCTCGG
>NZ_DBKDTU010000144.1:0-1845 GCF_055505085.1 Candidatus Hepatincolaceae symbiont of Strigamia maritima | reverse complement strand
TTAATCTATATTATTTGTATTATCTATTAATTGAAATAAATCTCCTTGTTTCTTTTCTATACTTGGTTTACTTGATGATTTAATTATTATACCAAGCTTATTTTTTTCAAGAATTAATCCGCCATGAATTTTTATTAACTTTTCTAAATTATCTTTAATAAGCCTTGTAAATTCTTTAAATTCTGATTGAGTTCCAAATTGTTCGTATAGCTCTTTATAAGGTACAAATATATCTTTATTAAAATTACTAGCTGAAAAGGCTTTATAATTAAGAAAAATATATAAATCTAATAGTACAGGACTATTTTTTAATAATGGTATTAAATCATAATTAAATATTGTTGAATTACTTTCTTTAATATAATTAAAGAAATCTGTTGTTAACTCTAATTCATAATTAATTTCATCACTCTTTTCCCAAAAAGAAATTCCTTTAGCAAAATACACATTAAATTGTGTAATCTTCCTATCATAACCAAAATCCTCAATTTCACTAATTTGTATAGATGAATTAAATAATCTTAAAAATTGATCCTTAAAATTACTAAGAGCTCTTCCATCTGTTTTTCCTTCATTAAAGCTAGAAATACGTAAGTTGTCTAGTATTTCCTTAAAATTATCTCCTAGTTTAATTCGCGGACTATTAGTACGTTTTACTTCAGAACAAATATAATAAAGCATTAATCTTGGGTAAATTCCAAAGGGAACCCCATAATTTTTACCTTCTTTACTTTGGGCATCAATAATAAGCTTTAAATTCTTTTCTTTAGATGTCTTTACAAAATAGTTTTCTTTAACCGATTTATAGGGTAATGTTAAAAAAACTAATTCTACAGGGAATGTACCGACTTCTATTTTCGTTTTAGGTTTTTTTATTACTGTTTTCTTTACTTTGTTTTTACTTATAGTTAGAGTTTTCATATTTAGTATCCTCTTATAGTAATTTATAATTTGTGAATATTTTGATAGGCTTTACTTCTATGAATAATTCGTAATACTTTTATTTTTGTGATATCTTTATTTATACTTATGTTACAAATTATTCTGTAATTATTAATTCTAAATCTATATAAATCTTTATTTAAACCAATAAGTTTTTTAGCTTCAGATTCTAGATTATTTAATGTTTTTAGATTATTAATATAATGTAATATCTTTTCTTGCCATGAATAATCTATTTTATCTAAATCCCTATCCGCTTGTTTATCCAGAGTTATTATTATTTGTTTTGGCATTTTTTAACCTTTTTCTCATTACGTCTTCTAAAGAATACTCCTCATTATTTGCCTCAAGCGTTGAGATGCCTAAAATATAATCTGCTTTATCTTCTAAGAATTCTTCTATTGCTAATTTAATATAATAACTTTTACTTCTGTGTGTAGACAAGGCTAATTCATTTAAAATATTATTCATTTCTTGACTTACTTTTAGTGTAATAGTTTTATTCTCATTATTTTGCTCTTTCATTCTTTGAACTTTTTTTCTAATATGTTATAATTAAAAACATCTATTATCTTTCAGGATCATAGTTGGAGTTTGAACTTTTTTTCTAATATGTTATAATAATTTCTCTTCCTCTTCTGATAATTTGAACGTTGGAGTTTGAACTTTTTTTCTAATATGTTATAATTTCCATAGTTTTTTTGTAGAACACATCAAGTTGGAGTTTGAACTTTTTTTCTAATATGTTATAATCTAAACATTCTTTCCTCCATATGGTCTGCTGTTGGAGTTTGAACTTTTTTTCTAATATGTTATAATATTTTATTGTTTGACTATTATATAGTTGACGTTGGAGTTTGAACTTTTTTTCTAATATGTTATAATACTAACCCTAACAACACC
>NZ_DBKDTU010000143.1:0-251 GCF_055505085.1 Candidatus Hepatincolaceae symbiont of Strigamia maritima | reverse complement strand
TCGGCATTCCTGCTGAACCGCTCTTCCGATCTAGCTTTACTAAATTATCTATAGCTTGCTTATTTTGGGCACTCAGCCCTAAAAATGCTCTTTTAGCTATATTTCTGCTTTTATCTCCGTAGTTATGAGTTGCTGCATATTCAATATTACTACCTACCTCTACCTTATTACCTTTTACTTGGTAATTAATACTGTTAAATAGTCTTTGAGTATTTCTTAGAATGTTTATACCTTTACCACTACGCTTATAT
>NZ_DBKDTU010000142.1:0-25020 GCF_055505085.1 Candidatus Hepatincolaceae symbiont of Strigamia maritima | reverse complement strand
TGCCTATTTACTTATGTTTTTATAATATTTATAAAAAGTGCAATTTTAAACGGGACAAATTGATTTCTATTTTCATATTTTCCCATGTTTTCCCATATTATTGCGGGTTTTTTAAACGAACTGTAGTAGTAAAATATAGCTATTCTATCCCATTATATCTTGTCTCATTATAATTACACTTCTTCATTAAGCAACCCTCCCGTAATAATTAACTTCATAGCTTTTTCAGGTGGCATATTTAACCAAATTAAATCTTTCTCCGGTACTAATAATAAAAATCCTGATGTGGGATTAGGAGTAGTAGGAATAAAGACTGTTACTACCTTATGTTCGGTTTTTTCCTGAATCTCTCCTCTGGCTGTAGAGGTTACAAAAGCTAAAGTCCAAATACCCAGACGCGGATATTCAATAAGTGCTACTTTCTTAAAGGCTTTAGATTTGTTTGAGAGAATTGTTTCAAAAATTTGTTTGGCAGTATTATATACAGCTTTTACTACTGGTAATTTCATAATTAGGTAATTAGCAGTTTTTATAAAATATCTGCCTAAAAAATTAGCCGTAACAAAACCTATAATTGTAATGGCTAAGAGCGATAAAACTAAACCGCTTCCTGGTGGTACATAAAAAGTTTTACCAAAGGTTGCTAAAATACTTATTAATAAATGATCAAAAAGGTTAATAGTTATTTGCACTATATAAATAGTAATCAGAATTGGTCCAATCACCAAGACTCCTGAAAAAAAGTACATTCTAATTTTACTGAAAAATTTATTATGCATATTATATTATCTCCTACAAATATTTTTAATCTGTTTACTTATAGACTTCAAGATTTTTTACTTCCCCTATAATCTTTAGCTTAATTACCTAAGCAGTGCTATGTTTTTCTTATAATGTTTATCTTTAAAAACCGAACTACCAGCTACTAAAACCTTAGCTCCTGCTTGTTTTACAGCTAAAGCATTAACCTGTGTTATTCCCCCATCTACTTCTATTTCTAAATTAGGATAATTTTTAATTAAAGTTTTAACTCTTGTGATTTTTTCTAATTGCCTCTCAATAAAAGTCTGCCCTCCAAACCCAGGATTTACAGTCATAATTAAGATTAAATCAAGTTTATTTAAAAGATATTTTATAGAATCCTCAGGCGTGGAAGGATTTAAGGCAATTCCTGTTTTTAACCCTAAACTTTTAATTTTGCTTAATAAGCTATCGTGATGCTTGGTTGCCTCATAATGAAAAGTAATGATATTTGCCCCAGCTTCTTGAAAGGCTGTAATATAATTTTCTGGATTATTAACCATTAAGTGTACATCAAATTGTTTTTTAGTATATTTACGAATACTCTTAACAATCTCTGCCCCAAAAGTAAGATTAGGTACAAAATTACCATCCATAATATCAAGATGAATATAATCCTCACTATTTAAAGCATCATCAAGTGCTGTAATTTCTGTGGACAGATTAGCAAAATCCGCAGCTAAAATTGAAGGTGCTATTTTATACATCCTATTTTAGGATCTCCCTAATTTCTTTAGCAATACTCTCTACATTTAAATTAAAATAATCATAAACCGCTTGGGCTTTCCCTGATTTCCCAAAAGCATGTACTCCAAAAAGTTTCGTATCTCCACCTAAGTAAGCCAGATAATCCAGAGAGTTTGCAGCCTCAATTACAATGTTTTTCCGGTTAAAGCCTAAGACCTCTTCTTTATAGGCAGAATCTTGAATATGAAATAAAGTTAGGGACGGCATTGAAATCACTCTACTTTTAATCTGATGCCTAGCTAGTTCTGCTGCAACTTCTAAGGCTAGCTGTACCTCACTACCACTGGCTATGAGGTTAATTGTAGAAGCATCAGTTTCTTGCAAAATATAGCCTCCCCTAGCAGTTTTATTGGTAGTAGTTTTATCGGAGAAAATTGTATTAGAAAATACTGTATTAGAGAAGCCCTTATTAGAAGTTTGTTTATTAATGGCTGTGTTGTTAGCAGTAACATTATTCGTAGTAGAGTTATTACCTTGAAAATTAAAATCGCTTCTCACAAGCGGTAAATTTTGTCTGGAAAAGATTAATGCCACAGGTGTAGTAGTACTTGCCAAAGCAATTAGATAAGCCTCGATAGTTTCAATAGTATCAGCCGGTCTGATTACCAATAAATTCGGAATTAAACGTAGTGATGGCAATTGTTCCACCGGTTCATGGGTGGGTCCGTCTTCTCCTACGGCAATTGAGTCATGGGTAAAAATATAAATTACTCCTAACCTCATTAAACATGCTAATCTAATAGCAGGTCTTAAAAAATCAGAAAAAACTAAGAAAGTACCCCCATAAGGTTTAAATCCTCCATAAGCCGCCAACCCGTTCATAATAGCTCCCATACCGTGTTCTCTGATTCCGTAGTTTATGTAATTACCTTCAAAATCTTCATTCTGAATAGCCTTTGAGTTTTTGGTTAGAGTATTAATAGATTTAGAGAGATCAGCCGCCCCGCCGATTAAATTAGGAAGATAAGCATTTAAAATATTTAATACAGCATTTGAAGACACCCGAGTGGCAACTTCAGATTTATCCTTAATAACTTGAGTGGCTAGTATTGCTAATTCTTCTAAAACTTTAGACGAATTAGGTTCCTCATACATAAAATTTAATAGTTCGTTTTTAAATTTAGATTTTTGTAGAGTTTCCTGCCATTTCGTATAATATCTTTGATTTTTTTCTTTAGTTTTTTCCCACTCTATTTGTACTTTTTTGGGAATTTCCCAATCTTTTGCAATCCACTTAAGATTCTTTTTTAATCCCTCTATCTCAGCTCTCCCTAAAGGAGTACCGTGGGCAGAAGATTTTCCCTCCTGAGTAGGAGTCCCAAAAGCAATTTTAGTTTTAGCAGCTATAAAGATCGGAGCATCCGAAGTTTTAGCTTTTTGCAAAGCTGTACTAATTTCCTGCTGATTATGCCCGTCAATCTCCATAACATTAAAACCGCATGCTTTAAATCTTAAGCATTGATCCTCTGAAGTAGATAAACTAGTGGAACCATCAATGGTAATTGAGTTATTATCCCAAATAACAATTAATTTATTCATGTTTAAATGCCCGGCTAAAGCAAGTGCTTCATAGCTAATACCTTCCATTAAACAACCATCACCCACTAATACATAAGTATAATGATTTATTAATCCTTTATATTTTTTATTTAGAATTTTCTCTGCAATTGCCATACCTACAGCATTGGCAACCCCATGCCCTAAGGGACCTGTGGTAATTTCTATCCCAGCTTTTTTATCAAATTCCGGATGCCCACTGGTAATTGAGTTGATTTGTCTGAAATTTTTTAAAGAATCCAAAGTTACTTCCGCATACCCTACTGAGTGTAGTAAGGCATATAAAAGCATACAACCATGCCCTACGGATAGCACAAAACGGTCTCTATTTAGCCATAAAGGGTCATTTGGATTAAAGACCAGGAAATCTTTAAATAAAATAGTTGCTAAATCCGCACAACCCAAAGGCATACCCGGATGTCCAGATTTGGCTTGTTCTACCCCCAATACCGAGAGCATTCTGATTGAATTAGCCATTTGAGTAATTATATTATCTTCTTGCATAGGAATACTTTTAATAAATGAATAACTTTTAACAATTTTATTATACTAAAACTTATTACATAACTCAAGATATTAACTATCTATTGTTATAAGGTTAGTAAAAGTTTAATTATTTATTGTATAATCATTTATTAATTTTTAGCTCTATTTATATCAGTGTTGCTATCTTTTTCTAATTGATTTATTTTCTGCATGAATGCATTAACTTTTTTCATATACAGAATTATATACTCAATATGGAAATTATTCCAAAATAATTTATTATTTACCTCAATAACTAAGTTATTATATAATATATTTGTATGATAAATCTTTTTATAGTTTTGTTAGAAGCCTTGCTAAAGAATAAAGAACGCTGTATTTAGGTTAGGCAGGGGTGTAGTGAGGGGTAGTTTGGTGTAATCCGGTACGGTCAATTACCCTTTTAGCAGAGAAATTGGGTAAAAACACAAAAGTCTACCAAAAAGTAGGTATAACTATTTATCCTGCTTAGCAGTTGAGTGCACAAAATGGAATTTTTTATCAGGGAAAACATACTTCCAAGCGGCATGCAAAGCATAGGCACTCTCAGAGAAACCAACCATAATTAATTTTAATTTATACTCATACTGTGCAATATCTCCCACTGCAAAAATACCTGGAATATTAGTTTCATAAGAACTATTTACCTCAATTGAACTATGCATTTTATTAATTGTAAAACCCCAATTCTCAAGCCCACCTAAATGTCTAGCTAAACCGAAGAAAGCTAAAAAACAATCTGCCTCCAATACTTTTTGCTCCCCAGCTAATGAGGCTATTTCTATCCCTATAAGGGTATTATTCTCCACTACTAATTCTTTTGGCATATAAGGAATAACCAACTCAACTTTGCTAGTATCTGTTGCCAGTTCTCTTAGTTTAGTAATAGATGCTGGGGCTGCCCGAAAGTTATCTCTTCTATGTACAACATAGACTTTTTTAGCAATATCAGCTAGAATTATCGCCCAATCCACTGCTGAATCTCCTCCTCCTGCTATAACTATATTTTGATTCTGAAAACTTTTAGGATCTTTTACCATATAAAATACTGATTTATTCTCAAATAATTCAATACCCTTCATAGGAGGTCTGTTAGGACCAAACGCTCCTGCTCCTGCAGCAATTAAAATCACCTTTGCCTCTATAATATTCCCAAGCGATGTGTTTACTCTAAAGCCCTGTTCTGTTTTCTGCATCCCTTCTGTTATTTGATTTAAGAGATATAATGGTTTGTATCCGTTAGCCTGAACTATTAAATTTTCTACTAAATTTTTTGCTAAAACTTTAGGAAAACCTGGAATATCATAAATATATTTCTCAGGATACAAAGCACTAAGTTGCCCTCCGATTTCTTCTAAGGCATCTACAATAATGCTCTGCATCCCTAAAAGACCGGCTTGATATGCACTGAATAAACCAACCGGTCCTGCACCGATAATTAAAACATCAGAGGTATAAGTTTTAGTATTATTTAAAGGGTTAGTACTATTCAGGATTTTAGAATTATCTTGGGTTTTGGTATTATTAAACACCTGAGTGTCTGGTATTTTTATATTATTTTGCATCTTATTAATTACCTATTTAAGAAATTATTTATTTTTGCTATAATGGCATTATATCGGAAAAATATCAAAAATAAAAATTATGTTTCATAAACAATTAAAAATTTCTAACTTACATGACTTAAATACTTTGGCTACGGCTTTAGCTAAAGTATTTATAACCCCTCCTCTAAGTTCTGTTGTAATTAAACTTAACGGGGATTTAGGAGTTGGCAAAACTGCTTTTAGCAAATTTTTAATAGCAAAGCTTTGCTTTACAGATACCTCTGCAGATTATGATAAAATTATTAGTCCTACTTTTAATATAATTAGCCCTTATTCTACTAATCTAGGGCTAGAACTTTGGCATATGGATTTTTACAGACTAAAGACTTTTGCAGAACTAAGTGAATTGGGAATTGATGAAGCAATCTTTACTAAAATTTGTATAATTGAATGGGCTAATAAATTTCCGCAACTAAGCTCTGTAGGAATAACCTTGGATTTTAATTTTTCACCTATTTCCCCCGAAATTAGGGTAATTAATATTACTACTGAGGAATCATTTTTAATTACAAAATTAGAAGCAATTCTTACTAATTTTGTAATTAGTAATGATATAAAGTTTAATAAATATGAATCCTTAAAATCATAGTAAAGTGTGCAGTAACAGGCTATGTCTAACTTTTTTAATATTCCTTTTAATTATTCTCCTCTAAATACTGTTGCCTCTTTATTCCTAGAAGATCACCAAAATTTAGACCCCATAGAAATAAGTCGCAGTATAGTAATCCTCCCCAATAGAAAGTTAATCCATATCTTCTCCCAAGCCTTATTACAACAGGCACCCACAGCTACTCTAATGTTGCCGAAAATTATAGCAATTAATGATTTAGAGCAACTTTTAGGAACTTCTCTATTACTCAATTCTGCTGTATCTCCTGCTTTTTTGGTAGAAAATTATCAAGCTTTGTTAAAACCAGGCATTACAACATTACATAGAAGTTTTATCTTAGCACGCTTAATTATGCAAAAAGATATTGAAACTCCATTAAATAAAGCTATGTTTTTAGGGGAAACTCTAGGGGATTTAATTGATACTTTTACCATGGAGAATATAAATGCCTCCGCCTTAGAAACACTAAATGAGAGCCATTTAGCTAACCATTGGCAGGATTTATTAGGTTTTATTAAAATAGCAACTTTGCATTTTCCGAAGATTCTTGAAGAATTACAACTCTTAGATGTTGCAGAAAAACAAGTGTTAGTCTTGCAAACCCTAACTAAGCACCTACTCTTCCTCCGTAGCAAGTATAGGGAGAAACCGTCACAAACTCCAAAATTTTTAGAAAAAGATTTAAGATCCAAAAATTTTCAGGAGGAGGAGATTTCTAATCACAATTTTCCTAGTATTTATGCCGTAGGTATTAATTTACCTTATTTAAATATAGCAAAACTCTTAAATAGCATTGCCTCTTTCCCCAACTCTACGGTTATCTTCTTTGGTATAGATTTTAATTTAGAGGAAGATCTTTGGCAAAAATTACCGATTAGCCATCCGCAATATAGCTTAGCTAAATTACTAAATTATATGAGGCTTAAACGTAGTTCTTTACAAAATTTAGCAGATACTAAATATTATCCTACGTTGTTTGCTACTAATAAGGCTTCTGCTAATAAATATTTACTAAGTACTACTAATCATAGAGAATTACTAATACAAAGCATTTTTAATCCCGTTAAAATTAAGGATAATAACACTACAGCTTGGGATAATCTTGGAAATAATGATATGCCTGAGGTTGCTAATAAAATTAATACTATAGGACTATCTACATGTAGAGCTATTGATAAAGAACTAAATCGGGCTGTGAATATACCTAGAGATATATCAGAAAATACGATTAGTGACACTTCAATTGGAGATACGTTGTTAAGTACTCATATCAATAGTTTAGGGAATAAAACTAAAGAAAGAGGGTTATCAAGAGACGAAGTAAGTAAGGCTATTGCTAATATTTCTTTGGTAGTTACTAAAAGTTTAGAGGAAGAGTCCAAGGTTATTGCTTTAGCTTTAAGGGAAACCCTTAGTATAAAAAATAAAACCGCAGCCCTAGTTACCCAAAATACAACCCTTTCCAAAGCGGTAATTGCCCAATTAAAACGCTGGAATATTACCATAGATGATACTGCTGGTATTCCTTTGTTACATACAAGTTGCGGTAACTTTTGCAGTTTAGTCCTAAAATTATTTGAGAATAACTTTGCTCCAATAGACTTATTAAGCGTACTTAAACATCCCTTAGCACGCTTTGGCTATCAAAGAACCGAAATTTTACATAAAACTCAACTACTAGATTATTACCTGCTGAGAGAACCTATTCCAGGAGGAAAACCACAAGAACTAAGAAAACAAGCAGTGACGGATATAAAACAAGAAGAAGGAAGAGAAATAAGCTGGGAAGATATCGATGAAGAAGGTGGGACGAGAAGTAAGAAAAATACCGTAGGAGAAAAATTAGGAATAGAAGGCAAAAGATATAAGAGAAATGGAGGAGAAAATAAGAGTTTTATTGAAGATTTTACAGGAAACTTTTACGGGAACTTTTCCTGGGACACTAGAGAAAATTTTAACCGAGGTGGTAAAGGAGAAGCTAGGGAAGAGCTTAAAAGAGCAATTACTATAGAAGATAAGGGAGGCTTTACTAGTATTTATTTAGCTCTTGATAACTATCAACATAGTTATCATAGCAACCCGAAAATTTATACAGAATTAAAAGAATTTTTGGAGATTCTAGAGACTTACACCAAAGATTTTTATACTTTATTAAACAGTAAAGCTCAACCTCTTTCTTTATTTTTAGAAAAACATATTACCCTATTAGAAAACATAACCTTAGAAAAAGAAATATCAGAAAACACTACATCCTCTGTGCTAAACCCCCTAAGTAATACTCCACATATAACTACTCCTCTGCCTGATATTGCAATCAGTCCTATCCTTAACTTTACCACTGATAATATTACCTATGATATTGTAACTAATACTCTTAAAAATTCCTCTCTAACCTTTGGTAAGTTATCTACTGCTCCTATCGGCATTATACCGCAAGCTATTCCTATCTTAGGAGAGAATAAAACAGAGATTAGAGAAGCAAGTAATAAAATAATTGAGGATGAGATAAGGACAAAAACTCGGACAAACTTTATAGGAGACAATAAAGCAGAAAATGAGGGAAGAATTGAGAAAAAACTTACAAGAAAAGAAGAGACAGATAGTAGGAAAGAATACCTACCAGAACAAAAACTTAAGACATATATTAGGGAGAAAATCGGAGAAAAGATTGAAGAAAGCACAGGGGTAATCATTGAGGACAACCCCGAGTCAGAACTAAGTGCTCTACCTAAGCATAGTACCAAGAAGATCCATATCTTTAACGGAGAAGCAGGGCAACTATTAGCAACAACTTTGCAAAATATTCTCCAACATAGCAAGGTCTTAGGAGCTATTTCCTTAGAAGAATATCGCTTCTTTTTAGAAGATATTTTACTAAAACAATCCTTTAGAACTGCTTATAATAAACATAAAAGATTATATATTTATGGCTCCCTTCAAGCCACCCTAATTCATCATGATTTAATGATTATCGGTAATCTTAATGAGGGAAGTTTCCCCTCCTTACCTGCCCCTTCTCCTTGGATGAGCAATCTTATGCAACAAAATCTCGGGCTTGACACCAAAGAATTACAGGTTGGTACTAATGCTTATCTTTTCTCACATATTTTATGTAGTTCAGAGGTACTTCTAAGTAGATCTGAAAAAATTGATGGTAGCCCCACTACCCCCTCACGTTGGCTCTTAAAGTTAGAGAATTTTTTAAGAGCCTACAATCTAGAATTCAATCCTACTAAAAATCTTTATCTTAATAAACTCCAGTATTTATTAGATGCCGAAGTTAGAACTCTACCTGCTCAAAAACCAAGTTTTTTAGTAAAAGAGAAAGTGTTTACACCTACTATTTCTGCTACTAAAATTGAAAAATTGCTTAAGAATCCTTATTTTTATTATCTTAGTGATATTTTAAAACTTAAACCTCTAAAAAGTATTAATGAGCCCTTAGCTAAGAATTATTACGGAACTATTGCTCATGCCGTACTAGAGAGTTTTTTAGCAGAATACAAGCTTAATCCTCAAATTATTACTTATAAGGAACACCTCATTGAGGAAAAACTTCATAGTATAATAATTAAAAACCTCAATTATTTCATTAATATTATGGATGTTCTGGTTTTTTGGGTACCCAACCTACTCTATACCCTTAGACTTTTTGTAAAAGAATTACAAAGCAAGTGCTCTGCAATTCAAAATATTTATTTAGAAGAAAAAGCTTCTTTAGAGTTAAATAATTTAACAATTAGCGGGGTTGCAGATAGAATTGATAGTTATGATAATCAGTATGCTTTCACAATTATTGACTACAAAACCACAAGCGTACAAATTTCTAGTAAAAAAATAGAACTTTATAATAAACAGCTAATTATTTTAGCATCCCTCTTACTTAGGGGGGCTTTTAATACTATTAACATTAATAACCTTAATAGTAAGGATTACACTATCAAAAGCCTAGAATATTGGTATCTTCCTAATACTTTTGATAAAAACATTAAAATTAAAAATATTTTAACTATGTTAAAAGTAGATAAGGTGAGTGAGTTTATTCATCAGGAATTTGAAAGTATTCTCAAAACGCTAAGTAATTATAATAAAGAAAATGTACTTTATAGCTGTTCAAATGACCTTAAAGATTGTCCTGTAGAATATTTACACTTAATTCGGGCACAACAGTGGGAACACTTATTTATTCATGAAAACTTAGACCTCCACGAAGAAAATGAGGAAGAAACTAATTATAGGTAAGGAGAATGTTAGAGGGATGACTTGGGATAATCCAGTACGAACAGTTACCCTTTTAGCAGAGGAATTGGGTAAAGAAACAGAAATCTGCCTTAAGGGGAGAAGTTACTTTAAGAGAAAAATGCAGGGGTTAAAGAGGTAGGAGGTTTATTATGAATCCGAATATTAGACAAAAAATAGCAGCAGATCCTACCACTTCCGTATGGGTAAGTGCTTCTGCTGGTACCGGTAAAACCAAAGTATTAACCGATAGGGTACTGCGTTTATTGCTAGAGGGGGCAATTCCGCAAAAAATTCTTTGCTTAACTTTTACCAAAGCCGCAGCAAAGGAAATGTCTTTACGAATTAATGAAACCTTAAGTTTGTGGAGTTTTATACCCGAAGAACAATTAATTAAGCAACTACAAACTTTAATGGATGAAAGAATCAGTGAGAAGATTCTCCTAAGGGCACGTACTCTTTTTAGCACTATTTTAGATTTATTGGCAGGGTTAAACATCCAAACAATTCATGGATTTTGTCAAAGTATTTTACAAAGATTTCCCCTTGAAGCTAATCTTAAGCCTAACTTTAGTATTATTGATGAGAAAAAAACCTCTTTATTGCAAAATAAAGTAATAGAAGAGGTTCTAATGCAAAATATGATAAATTCTAAAGATAATCAGAATCTTAGAGCTATTTTGCACATCATTGTAGAGCATATTCCCACAACTACTAATTTTAAAGATAATATTGCTAATATTTTAAAATTTCCTGAATTATTGCATCAGATTACCAGAAACCATTCCTCAAACCAGGATCTTAAGACGGCTATCTATAATTTTTTAGAAGCTAATCTTAATAAAACTTCTTTAGAATTACGCCTTGTTGCCTGCAGTAATCAAAGTTTTAATTATGCAAATTTTCTAAAAATTGCTGAATTACTAAAAACTAAAGAAATTCAGCAAAAATGTTTGGATGCTCAATTAATCTTTACTTGGCTAAACTTATCACCTCTAGAGAGACAAAAAACTACTAATTTTAGCAAATGGCAAGCTATATTTTTCACCGATAACTTTAGCATCCGTAAAAACTTTTTCACAAATAGTACCTTAAAACTTTTAGATGATGCTGAAATAACTTTACTTAACACTACTTTTAATCAGGAAATTACCAGATTAAAAGCCTTAGATCTTGCTTATAAAAATCAGGTATCTGCTGAACTCAATTATGCTTTTATGTACATGGCAAAATTAATCTATCAAAAATATAATCTTGAGAAATCTAAATTTGCTTATTTAGATTTTAACGACTTAATTATTAAAACCTATAATCTTTTTACCAAAAGTTCCGACATTATGCCTTGGGTTCTTTATAAATTAGACGGAGGTATTGAACATATTTTAGTAGATGAAGCACAGGACACTAACCCATTACAATGGGAAATTATTAAAGTTTTAGCCTTAGAATTTTTTAGCGGAATGAGTAGTAATGACACCAACCGTACTATTTTTATAGTAGGTGATATTAAACAATCAATTTATCGTTTCCAAGGAGCTAACCCTCTGATTTTTAATGAGATTAAAAACTTTTTTGAAGAAAAAATTACTCAAGCCCAAAAGCAATGGAAGGAAGTACATTTAAATGTTTCTTTTAGATCATCAAATGCGATTTTAAAACAGGTAAACGCATTAACTGCAGGTTTATTTTCCCCTACTCTTCCTAATAATAAAATCTATGCTTCTGAGGATTTAGTGCATCATCCCTTCTTTGAAGATAAACCAGGTCATATTGAGATTTGGCCAGAAGTTTTAGATATATCTAACAAAAAAGCTTCTCGCTATCTTAATTTAAGTATTGCCATTGCTAATAAAATAGAGGAACTATTACAAGATAAGACGAAAAATTTTAAGAGCGGTGATATTATGCTACTTTATAAAAAGCGTGAAAATAATAAAATTATTAACCTAGTAGTAAAACAGTTAAAAGAAAAAAATATTGATGTCTCTGGGGTTGATAAACTAACTATTAATGAGCATATTGCAGTTATGGATTTACTAGCTTTGGCAAAATTTCTTTTACAAACCAAAGATGATTTAAATCTAGCTTGTGTTTTAAAAGGTCCGCTTTTTAATTTTACTGAGGAGGAACTTTTTGAGCTGAGTTATAAACGTAATAGTAGTTTATTTCAAAACTTACAGCGACACAGCCATAATAACTCTAACTATCAAACAGCTCTCTTTTACTTAACCAAATGGCTAAATTTAGTAGATTTTAATCCTCCTTTTACATTGTTTGCAGAAATTCTCTATGTAGATCAAGGCTTAAAAAAGCTGATTGCCTGCTTAGGGCATGAAGCAATGGATCCTATTTCGGAATTTATGAATTTAGCTCTTAATTTTGAACCCTACTCTTCTTATTCTTTGGAGAGTTTTATAGATAGCATTAATAAGAGTAAAACCACTGTAAAAAGGGATATAGACCAAAGCCAAAATATGGTAAAACTCCTAACTGTTCATGCTGCTAAAGGACTTGAATCACGTGTAGTTTTTTTAATAGCTGATAACAATCAAGGCTTTTCTAAAAAATCTCTACTAAAAGTAGAAGGCAAATCTCCCATGCTTTTTTTAATTCCTACTAAACAATATTTTTCTCCCATTCTAAAAAATCTTGCTGAGGAAGAAAAACTAGCAGATGAAGAAGAGAGTAAAAGACTTTTATATGTAGCACTAAGTAGAGCTAAAGAATATTTCTTTTTTTGTTCTTCTGCAAAAAATCAAAATATTCCTGAGAAATCTTGGCTGGCTTTACTTAAAAATAATCTTAACAATGATTTTAAAAAAGCTAGTAACCCCTCATTTTTTAAGAAAGAATTAGGTTTTATTGAAGAAACTTATTATTATATTACATACCCTAGCCCCCAAGAAAATATTGCACTAGAGACTACTCTCCACAATATAGAAAAAATAAATACTATTCAAAACAATCCTCAAAAAGTTTACCCCTCTCTTGATAACCCTATTACTATTAAGGAACATAACTTCACAAAACAACCCTCCCTCTTTAGCAATTTGAGTAATCAGGGGAGTACCGATTTAACTAATACTATAAAAAGTAATACAATAAGTAACCATATTACAGCAAAGAGTGCACTTGATATAAGTAGTACGGCTAGTACCGAGAGGGAGGCTTCTATCGAGGCAAATAATACTGAGATACAAGCTAGAGATAAGATTAGGAATATTGAGCGGAAAAGTGTATTGGAAAGTACCATAGGGAGTGAGTTAGGGAGTTCATTTAGGAGTTCTACGAGGAGAAATGTAGTAGAGAATGTTGAAACTAATATTGTATCCGGAAATAAGGCAATAAAAGATGAAATAACGCTTAATATTAGGAGTAGTAAAACCGGAAATGATGTGTCCCCTTCTAAGGATTCTACTTTTGAAATACCTAACTGGTTTAGAGAAATACCCCTAAGAGAATTAGAGCATTTACCGCTATTACCCAGTCAATTACTACAATTTCCTAATACTACTTCTTCAGTACTTAATCTTGAGAGTGCTTTATTAATTAATAAAGGGATTATTGCTCACAAATTACTAGAAGTGCTTCCTAAACTACCTGTAGAGAATTGGAATTCTTATATTGATAATTTGTTAGAAAATTATACTAACTTAATAGATATGAACAATCTTAGTGAATTAAAAAGTAATATCCTTAGAGTTATAAGTACTCCTAATTTAGCATTGCTTTTTACTAAGGAATCTTTCTCTGAGGTTTCTGTCTCAGGAATTATTGATAATAACACAGTTATAGCCAGAATTGATCGTTTAATTTTTTTAAATGAGGAAATTTTAATTATAGATTATAAGTATCAAGAAACTCCACAGATAATACAAGCACATTATTTAGCACAAATTAGAATCTATAAGCAATTAATACAACAGTTATATCCTAAGAAAACCATTAAAACAGCAATTCTCTTTATTAAAAGTTGTACTTTGGTAGATATAATTTAATAACTATTTTTGTAGAAAACTCTGTGTTTTTAACGGATTACCCTACTAGGGGAGTGACACTTATTTTCTGGTATTCTACTGTTTCAATTTTTGCCACTTTACAACAACTCTACGGGCGTTGCTCCAAACTACTACTATTTATACAATATTTGGGGTCTATCGCAATAATACTACAACATTCCGTGTATCTTTGGAATAAAAGGTCTTAACACACAAAATCTGACTAAAAACTAGGATTTTATTTAGCTATCAAAACAGTATTATTATTTATTTTTGATTATTGATACTCTTAACATTATTTGCAAATAATTTTGAGTTCCTAGCTTGCTTTATATTATTAACACTAGCATTCAAATCTTGGTCTTGCTGTTTTTGTAACTCTGCCATAGCTTTTTTAGTTTTTAACTCTTGCTCTGATTTACCGGTGTTTTTGGTTCCTTGATTGCTTCCGTTTTGGTTATTTCCCTGTTTTCTTACCCTGCTCATGTTTTTTCTTTCTTAAATTAACTTAATTATCTACTAAAAGTTACACCCTAAAAATAAAATAATAAATTACACCCTTGAGTACTAATTAAGACTAAATAAACCATAATTATGCAAAGAACCAATTACATACCCAAAAAATTAATTGCAAAAGTAGCAAGTAATAAGCGTACTCTCTACACCAAACAGAACAACTACTTAAATACATAGAGTCTTTCTAAAAGGCAACAATTTAGAAACAAAACTGCAAAAGCTCCTTGTGGAATTCTAGAAAAGTATTATATTATTAGTAATAGCATATATTTTCAAGGAATAAAAAATCATGACAGAAACTATTAAAAAAATTACCGATGCTGGTTTTGATAAAGTAGTTGAGAGTTCAACCACCCAACCGGTTTTAATTGATTTTTGGGCAACTTGGTGCGGGCCCTGTATAGCAATGGCATCTACCCTAGAAACATTAGCTCAGGATTTAGAAGGAAAACTTAGCATTGTTAAACTAAATGTAGATGAAAATCCTATAGCCGTCGCTCACCAAAAGATCCGGAGTATTCCTACCATAGTGCTATATAAAAATAAAGAAGTACTTGCTACTTGTATCGGCTTAAAATCTAAGGAAGATTTACTGACTTGGTTAGAAGAACACGGTATTAAGTAGAACTAGGCACCTTAATACTTCTATCTTTTGATAGACATTGTGCGGATAGACTCCTATTATATAATACACCGAGTGTTCTATAGTATTGTTGATAAACTTCTGAACAATGTACAGGTAATAGTACTGTAGAGCAACCGCCCGTAGTGTTATTGTAAGGTGTAAAATGTTGAGGAGAGGTATTTAAAATAAGGTGTACTCCTTACCTTTAGATAGGTCAACTACACCCCGATTAAGTAAGATCTGTAAAATATTACATCCCCAAGCAGAGTGAGAACGGTAAAGACACAGTATCCTGCTAAAGAGCAATGTTCTTTAGGTAGATGTTAATTAAGTTATTTTTTAGCAACACCGGTTTTAATTGCTGCCTCTTTTACATATCTAGCTACTTTTGCTACTACTCTTTTATCAAAAGGTAACGGAATAATATAATCAGCTCTTAATTCCTCAGTACTAATTACACTGGCAATTGCCTCGATGGCTGCTAGTTTCATTTCTTCATTAATTTGGACAGCCTTGGCATCAAGTGCTCCTCTAAAAATTCCCGGGAAAGCTAACATATTATTAATTTGATTAGGATAATCAGAACGCCCGGTTCCTATAATTAAAGCTCCTCCTGCAACCGCAACTTCTGGCATAATTTCAGGACTAGGATTTGCCATAGCAAAAATAAAAGCATTCTTATTCATAGAACTTACCATTTCCTGAGTAAGTAAATTAGCTACCGATACCCCAATAAACACATCTGATTCTTTTAAGATTGAGCTTAAAGAACCTCTAGCATCTACAGAGTTATAGTCTTTACTTTTACAAATAAGACTTAAAAGGTCTTGTTCTACCGCATCATATTTTGTAGCCTTAGGGTTATTAACATGTAATACCCCTCTTTTATTATAAGCTAAAACATTCTGAACTCCGATTTTTTTTAAGAGTTTTATTATTGAACTACCAGCAGCTCCAGTACCAACTACCACCACCCTAAGTGTTGAAATTTCTTTATTAGTAAAACGACAAGCATTTAATAAAGCTGCGGCTACTACAATTGCCGTACCGTGTTGGTCATCATGAAAAACTGGGATACTCATCTCTGCTTTAAGTCTGGTTTCTATTTCCACACAACGTGGGGCAGAAATATCTTCTAAATTAATACCTCCTAGTGATGGTTCCAAACTTTTACAAATCAGGATAATTTCTTCTACATTTTTAGTATTTAAACACAAAGGGAAAGAATCAATATTAGCTAATTTTTTAAATAAAATTGACTTACCCTCCATAACAGGCAAAGCTGCTTCCGGTCCGATATCTCCTAAGCCTAATACTGCACTGCCGTCAGTGATAACGGCTACCATATTACCTTTAGAAGTATAACGATATACTTCTTTCTTATTTTTAGCAATCTCTCTGCAGGGTTGTGCTACCCCGGGAGTATAGGCTAAACTAAGTTCTTCTGTATTACTAATGGGAACTTTTGAGTTAATTTCTAACTTTCCTTGAAATTTCTCATGAAAAATTAATGACTTTTGATACACATCCTCCATTATTGCTCCTACTACTTTACTAAGTTAATTATCTACTTTATAATCAGGGATTACTTAGTTATGTTAACCAATTATCTTTTATTACGACAGGTAATATTACCACATAACTATAAGAATTGTTAGTGAAAACTTAGAAAATTTTTATTAATAATCATACTACGATATTTAGAAAACTAAGCTTTTTCTTAAAAATACATTGTATTGTAACAAAATCTTAGGAATATAAGACTATAAATTATTCTCTGAAACCAAAAAAAGTGCTTGTATTTTCTTAATATTATAAGTATTATACTTTAGTTATATTCTTTATAATTGTAATGTAGCTTTGTGGGTACTTAGCTCAGTCGGTAGAGCACCTGACTTTTAATCAGGTTGTCGATGGTTCGATCCCATCAGTACCCACCACCTTCCGTTATAATTGACTTCAGATAATAGTATCACAGTACAACTTCTATAGTCCATACACTAAGCTCCTTATACCTTAAATTTCTCCTACTAATCATCAACTTAACCTCTATTCCCGGCATCATATCCGGTATCTTAGCCTTCTTGATCTATTGTGAGTAATTGTTCACACTACTGTTATAAATTAATAAGGGGTTAGTGTTGCAGTAGAACTAGTTCTAACACTATTTTTTTAGTGCTACTGTGCTATTTTTAGTTGTTTACTTGGCGGGGTAAAGTGAGAATTATCTACCTCAAGCAAAACAACTAAACTACAGAGACACAAAAATCTGCCTTTAAAACCAAAGATTATTAGATAGTGGTATTAGTAGGTGTTATTTTTAGGGAAGACTTATTTTTATTGCAGATCTTCTAATTAACTTGTATTATTACTAATATTACAGAATTTTTTTAACTTAGGATAAGTTTGAAGGTTGCAAAAATTACGTATTAATCTTCATAGTTTAAATTTTATACTAATAGCAACTCTATCTTTAGCTATTATTTCTAATTTATACAAATATCAAGATATACCTTTTCATCTTTTTATTAGTAACATATTAGTAGTATGCTTTTTAGTACTGAGTATTTTATCCCTACTGGCTTTTAGTAAACTCTTATTAAAATTAGCCTTCAATATTTTAATCTTTTTAAAATATTAGATTCTTATTTTGTAAAATTTTTGCTTTCTTTTTTCAAAAAGGAAAGTGTCAAAGAAAAAAGAAGATTTTTTAGAGGAGTTTATTATGCAGTTAGTTGTTAAAGATTTTTTAGATTTATCGCTTCATGAATTATACGAAATTTCTAAATTACGTCACGAAGTTTTTGTTTTAGAGCAGCAATGTCTGTATGAAGATTTAGATGATAAAGATTTAGATTCGATTCATATTTTTTATAAAGATAATAATCATATAATAGCTTATCTAAGAATAATACCTGCTCATATTTCTTCATTTAAAACTACTTCTTTCGGTAGAGTATGTGTAAAATTAACTCATCGTAAACATAAACTGGGTCGAGGTTTGTTAACTACCGCTTTAGATTACATCACCCAAAAGAATCTTAGTACTCCTATTACCATCGGTGCCCAAGCATACCTAAGAGATTTTTATGCTTCTTTCGGTTTTAAGGTAATTTCAGAAATTTATCTTGACATTGGGATAGAGCATATTAAAATGCAAAAAAATTAGCAAGTTGTGAACATACTATTAAATTTTTCTGATATTCTTGATTTAGGAATTATTAATTCAGCCTTTACAGTACTTAATTTGTATGTAGCTTGTATAATCTCATTACTTTCTACTTTTTTAAACCCCTACTTTTCCATTAACAATACGGAATGATGCTTAAAAGCTTGCAATTCTTGCAAATTATAAGGTTAATTCCCAGATTATTAAAATTAGGATAAAATTTATTTGTTATTTATAGTCACTTGCCTTCTGCAGATTTAGAGATATCAAAAAATCTATTTTATAAGACGGTAATAGCATATTTTACCTATGCTTTATATATTTTTTCATTTTGAAATACATTATATAAGATCTAACATGCAATATTTATATAATTATGATATTGCATCAAACTTTCTTACCAATTACAAACTCTAAATAACTTTACTCTCATAAAAAAATCTTAAAAGATAAGTTTCAGGTATAATTTGCCTGTTATACATTGTTGCTTATGGATTGCCGGTTATGAATTATCTAGTGAGAGTTAAGGAATTAAGTAATTGAGGTTTTAATTACAATTACAGCTACTAGTGCTACAGCTAAGTTGTGAGAGGTGTTGAGAGATGAGAAAATCTAGAAAAATCCTAGTAGTTAGGAGTTTCTGGAAACAGTAAATTTGTATTCCATACACCAAGCAAAGAAGTAAGATAAAGACACAAAGATCTACTCAAAAAATAATGTTGATTAATTAAGGAGTTAAGGCTCTATTAGGGAACTATCTAAAACTTTGAGAATTGGTTTTAGAAAATAAGTTAAAATGGTACGTTCCCCTACCACAATATTAACTTCTGCTACCATACCAGGATAAAGCGGTCTGTTGCCTCCTAAACTACCCATAGCCGCCTCAATTTTTAACAAATAATAAGGAGCACGAGTCCCTTCATCTAGAAACGTATCCGCACTTACGTCTAAGATTGTGCCAATAATTCCGCCGTGAATTGCCGAATCATAAGCTGTTACCTTAATATTGGCTTTTAAGCCGGGCCACACCCTACCTCTATCTTCAGGTCTAATTCTAGCTTCAACCATTAGAGTATCATTAGTAGGAATAATCTCTGCAATTGTATCACCAGATTTTACAACACCACCAACCGTACTAAGTGCTAAACTTTTTACCAAACCATCTACCGGGGAAACCACTTCTGTACGCATTACCCTATCTAAATTAGCACTAATTTGCTCTTTGAGTTTTTCTATATCTAAGAGGGTTACGGATAACTCGGTTTGTACTTCTACTAAATATTTACTTTTAGATTCTTCTACCCTAGCCTGTGCTTCGGCAATTTCTTTCCCTACCGTATTCATTTTATTCTGAATATCTTCGAGTTCAGTTAACACATTTTGTAATTTTAATTTAGTTTCAATTAATTCTTTTTCAGATCCAGCTCCTCTTTTTACCAAGCGTTCTAAAATTTGGGATTGTTGTTCAGCATATTGATACTGCAACGTTAGATTTTTTTCTTTAGCTCTGTATTCTTTTAATAAGAATCTTTTCTGCTCGGTTTGTTGCGTTAATACTTCTACTGTATTAATTAAATTACTCTTTCTCTGCTGGAAAAGCTTATTTTCATTTTCTATAATATTAGGATACCTCTGGGCAACTTCAGCAGGAAACTGTATGCTTTCAGCCCCAGATAATTCTGCCCTTAATCTTGCCTCTGTAGCATTTTTAGCATATAAGTTTACTTGTAATTCCCCTAAATTGGAAATTGCAAATTCATTTCTAATTTTGTAAATAATCTGCCCTTTTTTAATAGCATCACCTTCTTTTACCAAAATATCAGAAATAATACCACCCTCTAAGTGCTGTACTCTTTTGATTTGTCCCGAAGGCACTACTTTACCCATGCCTCTTACGAATTCACCTATTTCCATTAGAGAGATCCATAACACAAATACTATAAAAAATAGAAATATAGGAAATACTACTACTTGATAATTTAATTTACTAAGATTCATCAATTACTCTTTATTTATATTCTGATTTTTCAACAGCATTTCCATTACTTTTTCTTTACTGTCATCTATTACTACTCTACCCTGTTCAATTACAATAACCCTATCTACTAAAGATAATTGTGAGGCTTTATGGGTTATTAAAACAAATGTTTTATCTTTAATATAGTTTTTAGTATTTTCCATAAATACTGCCTCTAGGGTTGTATCCATACCATTTGTAGGCTCATCCATAATAATAATAGGCGGATTGTTAATGATAGCCCTAGCCAACCCGATAATTTGTTGCTGCCCACCTGAAATATTTCTACCTTGTTCCATAATTATCATATCATCTCCCTTAGCAGATAAAGAGGTAACTAAAGAAACTCCGGCAATCTCACAGGCTTGCTGATATTGTTGTTCTGATACAGTCCCCCCTAACATAATGTTTTCCTTAACAGTTCCCTGAAAGAAAAAAGATTTTTGAGGTAAATAACCTACATTTGCCCGCAGTTCATTAATATGAATGGCATTTATATCTAAATTATCTATTAGTATCTGCCCTTTATTGATAAAATCAAGCCCTAATAATAATCTAGTAACTGTACTTTTTCCGGCTCCGGTTCTTCCTATAATTCCTACTTTTTCTTTAGCCTTAATTTCAAAGCTACAATTATTCAGAATAGGAGCTTTCATCCCCGGATAAAAGAAGATTGCCTCTTTAAATTTAATATGTCCTTTAAGAGGACCTTTCTGTGAGTAATTATTCTCTCCTACATCCTCAACCGGATGAGACATGATTTTTTCTAAACTTCTAAGAGTATTATTAATAGAGCGATATCTAACTACCAACCCTGCAAAATTTACTACAGGAGCCATAATTTTACTGGCTATGGTACTGGCGGCAATTAAACCCCCTGAAGTCATGACATCATCAATTACTTCTAATACCCCTACTATTACCACCCCGATATATACTATATTCATAATAAAAATAGAAAAGTTACTGGCAATACTTACCCAAAGATTATACACAAAACTAGTTCTGTAGCTTTTATCAATTACTCTTTGCCACAGTGAGAGTTTTCTTCCACAGGCATTAAAGGTTTTGATAGTCTCAAGCCCGCTAACTGCTTCTGTTAACAGGGAATGTCTTTGCTTCTCCTCATGCATCATTTTCATATGAGTATTCTGCAAAGGTACCTGAAATAAAATATTAGCCACAAAAATAATGATTGAGGCAACAAACGGTATTAATGCCACCCAAGGAGAAATAAACATTAATACTACCAAAAACATGACTAAAAATGGCATATCAATTAACGCCGGTATAAACTTACCAAAATAAAAATCTCGAACCATTTGTAATTCTTTAAATAATGATTGCTTTGCTCCGTCACTCATGGTAATTCCGGGAGATTTAGCATTAATAAGTTTATAGAGCATTTCATTATCTACTTCCTGCCCGATATTTATAGAAATATAATCAGCAATATAGCTTTTAATCACTTTAAAAACAAAGTCAAAAATATAGACTAAAAATACTCCGAAAGCTAAAACCAGTAGTGTTGAGAATGCCTTATTGGGGATCACCCGATCATAGACATTCATAGAGAAAAATGGATAAATAATCCCAAAAATATTAATTAGAAATGCTAAAATTACAATTTCTAAAAAGAAATGTTTAAATTTAGAAATAGATTTAAACAAAAATCCAGTACGTTTAATAAACGAACCTACACTTAAATCCTCTTCATAAAAAAAGATTGCATAACCTGTATAATCATTGATAATTTCCTTAGGATTATATCCTTCTTCTTTATCCGTTCTAGGATTATAGATAGTTTTCTCATCCATAAAAACTAAAGAAGCAGACAACGGCATTAATAAAATACACGGACCAACTTTAACATCTAAAATATTTATTCTTCTTACTTCACTAATTAAACCGCACCGCTTGGCTGCCTCAGCAATTACTTTTGTATCTACAATCCCATCCTCCATAGGAATGTTAGTGTAAATACTCTCTTTAGCAACTTTCTTTTGAAAAATAGTTAAGATTTTATTAAAAGATTTTTTTAAGTATATACTATTTTCTTGTTTTTGTTGCTTAAATACCTCTGTGGGATCAACATCCGGCTCATTAACTCCCATTTTCTTTAAATCAAGCTTAGCAAGAGGTTGAACCATCTCAGTATGTTCTTCTTTGTTATGTAGCGGAGCATTTTTTATAGCAATATTTTCCCTTAAATCATCTGTTGCCTGCACAGGATTTTCAGTAAGTAGGGTTTTTTCCTGAGTTTGATTAAACTCTGTTGATGGACTAAACGTTTTAGTAGAAGTTAGTTTGGTATTAATTTCTTCCTTAAGAATTTTTTTCTCAAAAATATCTTTATTAGTCTTGATTATTGTATTCCCAACGGCTTTACTTTTTGTACTAATTGGATCTGTATTATTGGTGTCTACGCGGATTCTTTTACTAGGATTTGTACTATGGGTGACACCGTGATCTTTATTATGAGGATCCATATCTTGAGGGAATTCTTGAGTAGACAAAGGATCTCTAAAAAAATCCTCCGGAGAATCCGTAGGTAAGGAATCTTTAAGTATTACAGATTTCTGCGAGGAGACAGCTGTTTTATCTTTTGTTTCAGCTTTTTCTTTATTATCTCTTACTGCAGTTTGTACTTGTTTCTGCTCTGATTCTTTTTCTAATTCTTGCTCTAACTTTTGCTCTAAGGGTGGAATTTTTCCTTTAATTATATAATTACTGGATTCTTTATTATTTTCAGCCGATTTATTTTTAGGGATGTCTTTATCTTTATTATCTTTCGGATTATTTTCTATATCATCAGACAAATTCTATTCTCCCTATTTCATTAAATTTAGAAAAAAGCTATCTTGAGATTCTAAGCTATTCTCTGTATCGGTGGTGCCAGTATCGGATTTAGTTGCAGTATCTTTGGTTGCAGTATCTTTAGTCATAAATTGGTTGTCAGTTTTCTTATTATGCAATTTATCGTTAATTTCTTTTTTTAAATATTCTAATCTATGAAAAAGTTCAACTTCTATTTCTTTTTTCTTATGCTCCATATCTGAGTTTAGAGTACTTTTTAATTCTTCAGAGAAAGTATGATTATTTACACTAGCCTGTTTATTCAATAAATAAATGTCTTGTAATAAATTATTAGTTTTAGGTAATTCGGTATTAACGATTCTTTGAATTAAAGCCTTATCAAATGCTACTACATCTTTAGCTATTACATCTTGATTATCTTTAAGAGCTTTAAGCTTATTAATCATATTAGAAACTAACTCATTAGATTTAACCTGATTATTTTGAGATGTATCACTTAATAATTGTAAATTAGTAGAGACATCTTTAGAAATCTTCATTAGATTATCTTGTTTAAGGTCTAAACTATTCATTTTAGCTTGAATTTTATTTACATCCTCTTTAAAAATTTTATCTATTTTAGTAACATCTAGTTTATTGATATCAAGATGAATTGTTTCATATGCATTTTGAAGAGTATCTTGTTTAGTTTTAATTTCCCGTACAAGCTCCAGCAATTCTATTACTTCTGGGGTGATCTCAGGATTACTATTAGAAATTTTATAATTTAAATCATAAACTAAATCTAGAATTATTTGATACTTGTTATCAAAATCTATTAATTTATCTAAAATATCATATAATAAAAGTCCATCTTGCTTGCCATTAGAATTAATAGCATTTTGCAATTTATTATTGATATCCTGAGTAATGGCAATTACATCATCATGTTTTGTTAATAAGTCTAAGGAATGAAAGATTAACTCTTTAACTCCGGGAAACTCATTAATTTCATATAGAAATTCTTCTTTAAAATTTTGCATTGCTTGTAAGACATCACTTGAGGTATTATGTATATTATTATTGATATTGAACAGAACTTCTGCTAAGTTATTTTGAACTTTTTCTACATTTTTAATCTTACTTAAAAGTTCCTCAGCCTTTGCATTATTTCTATTTTGATTATTACTGTTTTGCTCAACTTTTGAGAAGTGTTGTTTGCTTAAATCTTCTTGCCAACTTTGTTTATAAAGATTAAGATTATTAGAAAAATTTTTAATCTCGGTTAGCAAACTTTGCAAAATCTGGTTCTGCTCTAATTTATTATCCCTATGTTCAGTATTACTAATAGCATGATTAGTAGTATTATGAGTAGCATTGTTAGGGGGATAATTAGCATTATTAGCACTAATTAAATTTTTAATAGCCTCTAATTCTTTATATAATTCCTGTTTCTCTCCATAACTTTTAAAATCTCCCACTAGATTTTCTAATAAAAGATTATTCTTAATACTAACTGTATTAAGATTATTGTTGAGCAGTTTATCTTCCAAACTTTTTAAGCCATTACTAAGATAGGCATATAAATTATTATGCGTTGTATCAGGATTTCTTGGCTCATTATAAACTTCAGTTTTTTGAGGTTTAATTACACCTGTTGCTGAATTAGTTGCTGCTGAAACTGCCAAATGTGCTGTATTAACTATTTTATTTTCAGCTTCTATTTTATTTAGTTGCGAGGTAATTTTTTCCAACATTAATTCTATTTTAGAATCAATTTTAGTACTGATTAAATCTAAATCACTTTTTTCAG
>NZ_DBKDTU010000141.1:0-8823 GCF_055505085.1 Candidatus Hepatincolaceae symbiont of Strigamia maritima | reverse complement strand
CGGCATTCCTGCTGAACCGCTCTTCCGATCTAATAATTCCAAGTATTTTTACCTATATAATTGCTGATTTATTGAAAAAATATCAAAAATACAAAGAATTATTTCTAATTGTGCTTATTACAATAGTTTGTAATTATTTAACTAGAGATTATTTCTTTGCAACTAGTGATTTATGGATTCTTTCTTCAATTTTACTAGTTATAGGACAATTGGTAAATAGTTTATTTTTTCAAAGAATGTTGCATTCCTTAGGATTATTATTTGCCATGAATATTTCTAGCTTATTAGGTAGAATGAGCGAAGAATTAGTGGTAAATATTTATGTTTTTAGAACTCTAAATTTTGGTTTTTTTGTGAATCAGATTTTAGTACAAGTTATCTTAATTTTATTATTAAACCACCTTTCTGTAAGAATATTAAACTATAAAAAACTTAGTAATAACGTATAAAAATTTGAAAGTTAAGCTAATTTTCTCCTCTTTTATCAATAAACCTGAATTTACGCACTAATAATAGGATTATCTTAGAATGTATAAAGTACAAGAAATTAATTACTCAATTCATAGTGAAGCTAAGTTTATAGGAGTTCCTATTATTTACATAAAGTTCGGTGGATGTGATTATGCATGTAGCTGGTGTGATTCCTTTGAAGCTAGTGCTTATGCTAATAAGAATTTATGGTTAAATTTAAGTATATCAGAAATAATTAATAAAATTAAGGCATTGGGTTATTGTAAAACTATTGTTTTAACTGGGGGAAATCCTGCAATTTATGACTTAAAAGAATTAGTTGTACAATTAAAATGTGATGGCTATAAGATTCACTGTGAAACTCAGGGATCTAAATTTAAAGAGTGGTTAAATTTATGTGATGTTATTGAACTAAGCCCTAAACCTCCTTCTGCTGAAGTGCCGGATACGGATATAGCTAGGTTTTTAAAAAAATTAGTTACGGATTATATTATTAAAATTCCTATTTTTAGTAGGAAAGATTTAGAATTTGTATTGAATTTAGCTAATAAACATAATCTTAGGGATGAGCTTATTTATTTGGTAATAGGAGATCGTGATAATATTTATAAACGCTATGATGAGTTAAAAAAGATAACTGAAGAAATTTTAAGATTTATTCAGGAGCATAGGCGAGAATTTAATGTGTCAGCTCAATTATATAAATTTTTAGGATTAGATACAAGGCAGAATTAATTTTTCAGGTATTATTTTAACTAGAGCAATTATAATTTTATTTAGTTGTTAGGAATGAGTTATAAGATCTTGTGATGGTAAAAAAAGAAAGCCCCCATTATTTATTGTAAAAATAAAGGGGGTGTTTGATTTATGGTTAAGTAATTAGGGTTACATTTGGATAAATTTTAAGAATTCATAAGGATAATTAATTAATATTCTTTTTGATATATCTAGAATAAACCGTACATCATACTCTATGCCGTTAATGATTGCCATAACTTTTCTTGGAGCAATAATATCTTTATACATTTCCATTCTAAGATTAATTAACCTATATTCTCCTGTTAGTGGTTTATTTGCTGGGTATTGTAAGAAAATTAAATCTTTTTTAGTTGCACTAACCTGTATATCTTAAATATTGCCCAGTATATCAAGATATATTATTTGCTTATATGTTTTTACAAGTTCTAGAATATCCCATCTAGTCCAAAGTACCCCTGCGGAGTCAAAGTGATTGACAATATGTTGTCGGGTAATATTTTGGTTTATTACTATTAAGCTTTTGTCTAATCTTAAAAACTCAGCGGGTGTAAACTCAACATAAGCATCATCTATGTATGTATCATTAAGTGTTTTAATGATATTGCTCAGATTATAAACTGAGGAGCCTAGTGTTAGGGTAAAGCTTTTAGTTTTAATATCTTTAGCAGTTTTTAAAATATTATTAAGATAGATAACTTTCTTCATTATAATACATATTATTAACACCTAATACTGTATTTAATAAAACAGAGTCTATTCCTGTTATATCAATATAATTATTATGGCTAAATGGCATTACAAGGGATAATGTTGTTAAAAGTTTTTTTACTTTAGTAAAAAGATCAATTTTATCGATTACAATTATTATACTCTGTTTCATAATGTCTTGTAAAGTTTGATATTTATAAATACAGTTTACTCTATATAATCTCTTTCCTCCGAAATATCCGAAACTTGTATGGGAGGAGTTTTGTTCATCATGAAAAGCTATAAAGTGTGCTGTGTTATCTATTAGTTGATCTTTATTAATTAGGGCAACATTCTTATTCTTTTTATCTACATAGAAGTATTGTTTATTGAAGAGGTTTATTTCTATTTCTAAGATATCAGGCACCTAGTAGTTTTGGTTTTGATATAAGGAATTAATAGATTCTTTGAGTTTATCCTGATGTTGTTGTACCCAGTGTTCTTTTACTCCTACTAGTAGAGGTTTATAGTCATTATTTCTAAGAACTGAAACAGCAATCCGTTCTTGGTTTCTCCTACTATATTATTGTCTTTGAGTACTACTAGTTGAAATATTTCTGTTGTTATTTCTTGCTTTTCTTGTAAACTATTAATCCATACAGCTACCTCATCCTAGGTTAGTTCTGCTAATATTTTTTGTATCTTCTCAGAACCACTATTATAATCATCATAATTTGTTGCTACATGGTCGAATAAATGTTCATAGACTTCATCTTGTTTTAGATAGTTTAGAGTAGCATCATCTAATTGGCTAAGACGAGTTTCTAGTTCTTTGACAACAGATGATTCTTCAACCCACTGCATTTCTTTTAGTAATTCTAATAGTGTATTTTTATTGAGCTTATTCCTTATAGCATAATCTATAGCTTTTTTTACTAAAACTGCCACCCATTTTTCACCTAATTTATCAGATTTAAAGGCATAGCGTAAGCCAAAAAGATGTCTCTTATGTTTATTCATAAAAAGGTTGTGATTAACAAGGTGATATTTTTCCTGATTAAAGTTTGCTATTAGTTCTTCAGTTATTTTTTTAGCTTTAATTAAATAAATACCGCCTATTTCTCTGGTATACACCACGTGTTTAGCTATATTATCTAAATAACCCACATAACTACAACTCTTAGTATCTGCGGCACAAATAATAATTTCTTGCTTAGCGATATCTAAGAAGCCACTGCCAATTGGGTTAATGGCACTATAGATCGTAAAATGCTTATATCCTATATTATCTATAGTAATTAACGGGAATTCTTTTGAGCTGTTTAATTCTTTAGCTTTGTTATTTAAGAGAAATAACCACTTATAGCCTACCTCATCGATCTTCATTGTGAAATAAGTGATATCTGCTATTTTAATGAGGTGTTTTTTTAATTCCGTATCAATATAGTAGCTGCTTCCTTGGAGTTCTTCTACAATAATACCTTTTTTGTAGGGAAAAGCTCTAAGTATATAATTCATCAGCTGTGCCTCTTTAATTACAGTACCGTTTTCTACTATTTTATAAAATAATATTCTTCTTTCTCTTCCAATAGGATCCGGTTTCTTCAATTTAAAGTCATACCATAGGATATTTCTGTTAAGGTTATTCTTTTGCTCTTGACTTTGAGTATTTTGATTAGTATTCTGCATCATGTTCTCTTTCATATTATAAATCATATTATTACTTTTTATTATTAGCGTTAGGTTATTATGACAAACTTTAAGTAACTGTTATCAAGTTAAGTTTATTGCCAAGCATTAGTTCCGTAACATGTATTTTGAGGTTCTTAGTAGTATTTTTATTCCAATTTTCGTATAAGTGCCAGTTTCTGCTGATTAGTGTTCCCTCATAAACAGTCTCATTTTCCTCAGAAGCACTCTCATAGTTGGTTATTAATATGTCATAACCCTTGGAATTAACTTAAGGTTGATACTCTTATTGAGTAGGATATGTTGATTAAGGGAGGATATATCTTTAAGACTTTTGCCTTTTAGTGCTACTTTTAGCCTTTCTATGGATTTTGTATCTTGTTTTCCGCCGTATAAATACGCTAATAAGATAAAGATAAAATCGGTGTTAAAACAAGGGTTAGCTTTCCCATCTATGACAGTATCCAGCACACCGGAGGTTAAGATTTTTTTGGTAATACTTTGATTAAACGGTCTATAACCTGTTTGTGTATCATATTCATAACTGATTTTACTTAAAATTAAATAATTATTATGATCGCTTTCTTTAACCCCGTAACCTTTATGGATATTAGGGTCATATACATCATATTCTAAAATTACCGCAAGATTAGTAGCTTTAGCATCTTCTAATCTCTGCAGGATTTTTAAAATACCGGTTTCTTGCTCAAAGTACCCTGTTAAAACATTATTCTTAATAGTTGTATAGGGAAGCAAATGTACAAAAGCATTAATATCTATTTCTATTCTTAATTCTCTTTCTGCCGGATTAAGATTTACCATTTGAATGCTCGAGCGGTTAGTGGTTTTACTTTTAACCTCAAAATATAGTTTATCTTTAGTAGTATGTAATACCTTAGCATCTTCACCGCTTACTAAAATTATAAACTTTTTGTGATATATACTATAAAAAGCCATTTGATCTAAAGCTACTTTATAGTTTTTAATTTTGATATAATTTCCTACTACGCCGTTTTCATACTTTTCTAATGCCTGCAACAGATCCTTATGAGAATTATATTTATTATAATCCAATCCTTCGTAAGGTAATAATTCCACAAGATTATTATTCCAATTAACACTATAGAGATTATTTCCTTCTTCCTCAAAGTTTATTTGGCAACTAATATTACTAAATGAACCTGTAAATTCTAGTGTTTGTTCATCTATTTCTAATTTTGTAACATCGGCTTTTTGTTGTTTGATACTTATACTTTGTGTTTTCTTATCTACTACTATCTCTCTGGCATAACCCTGTGCCCTAATTATTAGATTAACTTTATTTGCTAGCTTGATTTTTGTTACTATCTTGATATCTCCTAATATTAAAAGATGATTTGTACCTTCTAATGTTATATAATAAATGATTTTTTCCGCTACTTTACTTATGAGCTCATTTGCATTTTGATTTTCTTGATAGTTTTTATCTCTAGCATAACTTCTATTAAAAGGTATTACCAGATTCTTAATCCCTCCGTCTACTATGGCAATTACAGGAGTGTTATATTGATAATCCAGGTTAATCTCCGTTAAGAGCATCTCTTTGGTTGCTTTGGCAACATCTCTAAAGAATACAAATCTTCCCTCATTCCAACTCTTATCCCTAGTTCTATTTATTAAATTTTTGATAACTGCATATTCTCCGCCTAACATTGTTTGGGTACTTGAGGTAAAAACCCAATTATATTTTAACCTTACAGTAGCCTCTACTCCTGAAGGTAAGATTAATGTGTCTGCCCCTTAATGCTGACATCTCTTTCTTCCATACTAAAGCCGTAACCTTCTCTTAGATTATGCCAATTACCCGTAGGATGAAACCTCTTACTGGCATCTTCTCTTACACTCTGATATTTATTACTTCCGTATTTAAGATACTCTATTTTGCCTTTCCTTATTCTTAATTCTCTTATAATACTTTTTGGGATAAAGGTATTTTCTCTGATCTCGCATCACTCTTGATACCTTCTATACAATTGGCTTAAGGCGTTGGCTACCGTATTTGCCTTCTCATAGTTAAACTTGATATTATTTATTAATACTAATATTCCCATGACTACCATGGCTAATACCCCTACTACTAAACCAACCGGACCTAAAACAAGTAACAGAGAAGAGGCTCCTATTATAATTGCTACTAATGAAGCTATCCCTATCCCCATTCCGATTACTCCAAACACTAATTGTGTGGTTAGCATGGTTTTTTGTTCCTCGGTTTCTGCTCTGGACAACTCTATGACAGTTAAAATTACATCCGCAGCACTAAATAACACATTAAATCCTGCCATGGCATATCCAAAGGCTGTTCCCATTCTTGCGGCTAATTTACTTCCTAATATTGCTATCTCTTTTTTACTTAGTTGTAATGCTATATCTATAGCTCCCTTTATATCTCCTACTAAGCCTATACTAGTTGATACCGCCCCCACATAATAATGTACTACTAGGGTTTCTCTTAATATTCTATCTTCTATCTGCTCTCCACCTAATGGTCACATATCAGCATTCTTTATCAGTTCTACTATACTGTACAAACTCATTCCCAAAGAATACCCTCCTTCGCTTATGTCGTATTTTATACCTAATCCTCCGACTTGCTTATTGTATACTATATTCCTCTTCACTTCCCCTAGACTTGTATCTAAGAATTGCTTAAATCTATAAATACTCTCATCCTTTGTATCTACATAGATTACCTTTTGCCTTCCTGTGTTATCATCACTTGATACAAAAGGTATCTTATAATTTGTGTCTCTATGCTCATCCTTGATGATAGTTTGCTTGCTTATTCCTTCTAATAGAGGATAATAGTTTTCTCCCACACCGCTATCCCTAATATTTCCTAAGATTTCCTTGCTTGATATCTTTATCTTCTCTAATCTTTCAGCAAACTCCGCATATATAGTGGCTCCGTACCCGTTTCCCTCTAATATATGTTTCCTCATCTCTACTATATCCATAAATGGTTGCTTATCTTTCCCGTATCCTCTGGCTACACTCTCCCAAAAACGTCTGTTTAATAATATTTCTTTACCACCTCTTTCTACATTTCTTAACCTCTCTAAGGCTTTATGCCCGTCAAATGTTAATTTGCTTTGATTCGAACTTCTATTGATTAGTTCAATACCGCTCTCTAAATATTTATTCGTGATATTCTCTATTTTCTCTTTAAAATTAGGAGTATCATAGCTCATCCCTTCCTCTGCTCCTGCTAACACCAAACCGCTATACAACTGTTCGTTCTCCATATCATATATGCTTCTCTTTATTGCCTTCTCTGTAGCAGTAAACTCACTACTCTTCTTATAACTATCATTCTCTAAGCTCCGAAACTTCTCAACCTCTACACTCACCGCTAAATCTACTTTATGTACTCTTAATTCCTCATTCTCATTTCCGCTTAAACGTATACTCTCTCCTCTCTGCTCCCTTACCTGCACTTCGACTAAATTCTGTGCCTTATAATTTAATTGATCTCTATACTCTACAAAATTATTATACTCCTCAGTGCTTATTATTACCCTATCATAATCTCCTGCTTCGTTCTTTTTTAATATACTATATTCATACCCGTCTCCTTCACTTGTTGCTCCTAATGCCGTCATCTTTAGGCTGCTTAGGATTGCTTTTTCGGTGGTTGATTCGTTTATCAGATTTTGTGCAGTAGTAGTGAGATTGCTTATTTCTTTCATCAACATGATGTAATTGTCGCTTAATTGCATTGTTGTGAGAAGTTTTGAGATAGTTTTATCTTCAGCAATGCGAATAAAATCTGAGTTATATTTATCTACGTTTAGAATAGTAGTATGTACATTATTACCCTCTCTGATAAACTAGCTAACATTTTATATCCAGATTTTCTAAAAGTAACTATATCTGTATCATGATCATAATATCTATTACCAATGATATATATATTAAAATATGTTGGAACAAGATTAAGAGTACTATGGTATGTTGTTATATAAGCCATCTGCCACATACCATAGGAACTATTTTCTTTATACAAATACCCATAATAACTATCTTTTTCGTACCCAGATATAAAGTTTACTATATTGCTATGATGTTCCGATAAACTTTCCCTAAAAAGAGTTAATTTATCTTTAATTGGTTCAAGTGACTGTATTTTTAAATTATTAAGTAATACTGTATTTTTCTGTATAGTTTTAATCTTAAACCAATCTTTTTTGCTTGCTATATAAGCAGTATCAAGGATTTGATAAAAATCTCTTATATTTTCTAGAGCTAATTTAGCATATTCATTCTGAGGAGAAACTGTTGCGATTATTAAGGGATCTATTCCTAGAATAGTTATTTTTTTGTATAGAGTTTGAAAGAAAGTTTAGATTAGAATATAGGGTAGTAGTAGGACATGCTAAGATAAGGTTTTTATTAATTTTAGAAAGATTATAAGGATAAAACATTTCATATAACTCTATATCTTCTGATAAAATGATATAGGAATTCTCATCCATATTTAGTTTGTCTTCTAGCTCTTGAAGTTGTTCAGTATTTAGTGTAGAATTATCTAAAATCTTTTGTATAAATTTATCTATATCTAAGGTAGTTATTTTATATTTTTCACATAAGTCAGAAATAACTTCATAATTTAAGAAATATTTAAAATAATCTAAATACATATACTTTGTATCAAGCCAGAAATTAAGTTTAATATCTATATCTTGGAGTTCTTTAATATGTTCTGCCCAATATGCCCATAATTTTAAATGAGCTTCGCCTTGAGGGAAAAATTTACTTCCGGTAAAAACAAAATGATAATCATTAGGAATATCATGTGCTGTAAGATTGTCTTGGAAAAAGCATAAATATTTTTGCTAATTTGGTTTAAAGATTGATATACATCTGAATTTGGCGAATTAACACCCTCTATTTTCCAGATTTGTATAATAATGTTATTTAAATTTTTTATAAGTTGTATGTTAGTTTCTATAGCTAAATTATCTTGATAGGCATTAAGAAACTTATCTTTTAGTGCTATAATTTTTTGTAAAATAGTTGTATCAATATCAAAATTATCATTATATTGTAAATGTTCTATAATTGTATTTAATTGTTGTGTTAATTCTGCCTTATTGAGATTGTTTGCCATAATCTTTCTCCTTATTATTTGAGATCGGAAGAGCGGTTCAGCAGGAATGCCGAGACCGATCTCGTATG
>NZ_DBKDTU010000140.1:0-1863 GCF_055505085.1 Candidatus Hepatincolaceae symbiont of Strigamia maritima | reverse complement strand
CAATACATCAAGGATATTTAGAAGACATAGATAAAGGTTTCAGAATTACTGAACAAGTGCTAAAATTCGTTTCTGAATACTTTAAAGAAAACATAAAATAACAAAATTGGTTAGTCAGGTATATAATTGCCAAAAAAATAGACACTTCACTTGAAAGTGCCTATTTACTTATGTTTTACCCCACTATATAAAAAATGACATATTAAACGGGAATAGCAATATTATTTTCGCCGTTTTTTGTTGATTTTCGGCATTATTCGGCATTAATTTTTATATACGTACTTAGTTATTATTCCCGTTATTTCCTGTCTCATTACACTTAACTCTATAAAAGTTTATTTTATAGAGTTAAGCATTATACATTATAGTAAAATATACACATATTAAGTACTAGTTTATAACTTATATTTTAATTTTTAATGCTAATCTTAGATCTTTATATTATTTTATAGGAAAAATTTCTACAGTCCAATTTAAACCAGAAGCAATATTATGCTTTTTAGCAAAATTATCCATATTAAGGGCAATTGATAATTCTAACAAACTATTTAAATAGATTATAGGTTCTCCTGTTTTTACATCACCAAAAGTACTATAATAAGGAACTGTAAGAGTAGTTACTAACTGATTATTATTATAAAATCTAACTTCAAATTTATCTCCAACCTTAGGGTTAAGTTCTTCAAAGAGTTTTTTAGGAATATTAGTCCACACATTGCCATAATTAACATCCAATACTGGGATCATTCCTTTAAGGTTATTGCCTTGTTTGGTAGGTTTCTGGTAAGGCAAGCTTACTAAATCTGTTATTGGTAAAACTCTCCCTACAGATTCATAACTTATAGCACCGCTGGCAAGTCTTGCTCCTGTGTAAACATAAACATCTCTACCGTGAAAAGTATAAGAATCATAAGATTTTGGCAAACGATTCTTAGTTTCATCTATCTCTCTAATTTCTGCAATACCTACTGTTTCAGCAATAAGGGTTAGAATCCCATTATTAGGATTAACAAAATACTGACCATTCTTACTTTTAGCTACAATTGAGGTTCTTTTTGTACCAACTCCAGGATCTATAATTGATACAAAAACTGTACCTTGAGACCAAAATTCTATTACTTGGTATAATCTATAAGAGGCCGCCCAAATATCATATTCCGGTATTGCATGGGTAATATCAAAAATTTTTAAATTATTATCAACACCAAAAGCCACACCCTTCATAGCAGATACTGCACCATCTGCTAAACCAAAATCACTCATTAATACTAAAGCATTTTGTATAGATTTTCTCTCATTATTATTAGCAAATACTAAATTATTTAAGTTTATTATAATTACTGTAGTAAACAAGATTAGTAAAGGGATTTTACAAAAAAATTTCATATTCTTACTCCGTTATTTAGGGATTTATCTCTTCTGTTATTATACATTTAATTAAAGTAATATCATAGTCATAATCTTCAAGCATTGATATCTCAGGTTCTGATGAAAACATCCAACCGCTAAAAATTAAATGATCAACTAAATCTTTATTGGTTGTAAGTTGAAATTCTATGGGGATTTTTATTTTATTTTCTAATTGTTTAGTATTTTTACTATGTTGTTTAATATTTTCAGTTTTTAAAACTTGTAAAAACCCAATGTTTTCTTCCTCAAAGGTTTTTTTACTTCTATAACACGCTCTTAAAAACAATTGAATATTATGATGTTGAAAAATCTTACCACTTTGTAAATTAATAGAAGCTACTTTCCCAGTAACTTTATTGAGAATTTGTACTTTAGCAGAAGAAGTAGCAGAATATTCCTTAGCATTTAAAAAGGTACTAAAAATATACCATAATACAGCTAATAAAATTCCTT
>NZ_DBKDTU010000139.1:0-1869 GCF_055505085.1 Candidatus Hepatincolaceae symbiont of Strigamia maritima | reverse complement strand
GCGACCACCGAGATCTACACTCTTTCCCTACACGACGCTCTTCCGATCTTCATTAAGTTAAAACGTGAACCCTTGCCAGAAGAGACAATAATAACTGCTATTTTATGATTGCTTAGCATATTTAATTGAACTTTAATAAAGATTATGTTAATATGTTAGTTCAGTATATTACAAAAGTAAAGTACAACATGCAATAAAAATTTTGGAAAATGAAAATTTCTAGATTAAAACCTATTAAAATAGGTGATTTACAAATTGATAACCCTGTGTTATTAGCTCCAATGGCTGGAATTACTGATTTAACTTATAGAAAATTAGTAAAAAACTATGAAGCTCCGTTAGTTTATTCTGAAATGATTTCCGGTAATGCAATGCTCAGAGAATCTAAGAAAACCTATAGGATGCTAAACTCTTCTGAAATTGATAAACCGCTAGGGATACAACTAGCAGGTAGTGATATAGCAACTATGGTTAAAGCTGCTAAAATTAATGAACAAAGAGGGGTTGACCTTATTGATATTAATATGGGGTGTCCTGTAAAAAAAGTAATTAAAGGTATAGCTGGTGCTGCTTTACTTAGGGAAGAAACTTTAGCGGCAAAATTGATGGAGAGCATGGTTAGGGCTGTGAAGATTCCGGTTACCGTAAAAATTAGATTAGGCTGGGATAGCACATCAATTAATTCTCCGAGAATGGCTAGATTAGCACAAGAAAGCGGAATTGCTTTGGTAAGCGTACACGGCAGAACTAGGCAACAATTCTTTAGTGGTGTTGCGGATTGGCAGGCTATTAGTTTAGTAAAAGAGGCAGTAAGTATTCCTATAATTGCCAATGGTGATATTAAAAACGAAGCAGAAGCAGAGGAAGCTTTAAAAATATCTAAAGCTGATGGGATTATGATAGGGCGTGGTACCTATGGTAAACCTTGGCTTATTCAACATATTATTCATTATTTAAACACCGGTACTAAATTAGTAGAACCTACCCTAAAAGAGCGTTTAGGGATGGTATTAGAGCATTTTGAGGATATTTTAAATTATTACGGAATTGAAACAGGGATAAAAATTGCTAGGAAACATTTAAGTTGGCATACCAGAGGCTTGAAGAACTCAGCAGAATTAAGACAAAAAATTAATACATCAACTAATCATTCTGAAGTAATAGCTATGCTACAACAGAGTTTTTCTAATAATGTGGCATTAGCAGTATAGGGTTAAGGTATGAAGGCAGTAATAGGTGGAATTAGTAAGGTTGCCAGAAAAGTTGCTAAATATTTAGCAGAAGAAGGTATAGATGTTGTGGTTGTCGATAAAAATCCTCATCTAGTTAGGGATGTAACTGATACAGAGGCTATGGCTGGGGTAACTGGAAGCATAACTTCTGTGGACACTATGAGAGAATCAGGATTACAAGATGCTGAAATGTTTATAGCACTAACTAAACAGGATGAAATTAATATTATCGCCTGCGGTTTAGCAAAGGCTTTTAATGTTCCTACTAAAATAGCTAGTATTGAAAATAATGATTATTTAAGTAGTGATTGGCGGGATTTCTTTCATAAAAACTATGCTTACATAGATAAAGTTATGAACCCTAGTGCGGATATGGTGGAACATATTGAGGGTAGATTACAATATGCTAATAATTTGAATATTTCTGATGTTATTGAATTAGCAGACGGTACTGTACAATGTGTTTCAGTACATTGTTACGCAGAATGTTTAGTGCTTAATCGTGAAATTGCAGAAATTAGAAAGTTATTCTCTGATATTAATATGTCTATAATAGGTATTTTAAGAAATAATAACTTCTTTATTCCTATTATAGACATAAGATCGGAAGAGCGGTTCAGCAGGAATGCCGAGACCG
>NZ_DBKDTU010000138.1:0-9063 GCF_055505085.1 Candidatus Hepatincolaceae symbiont of Strigamia maritima | reverse complement strand
GCGACCACCGAGATCTACACTCTTTCCCTACACGACGCTCTTCCGATCTTGAGAGTTGCGGTGAAAAGTTAGGCATAATCATAGGTTGAGATTCACTTCTTTTAGTAATTTTTGGGGTAAGGGACTCTAAATTACTAAACAAGGTAGCCGAGGTAAAAACTACACCCTTAAGTTCAGATAAATTCTCTAAGGCAAAAGGTTTGCTGGGGTCTAAGAAATTTCTAAAATAGCCTATATTAATAATTCTACCTTCTTCTCTCTCTAAAAGATATCTATAAATATAATCTTCTTTTTGTTGCTCTAACTCATTGATCATTTCTATATAAGTAGTAAGAGTACTAACTAAAATACTATCCGTTATTTTGAGAAATTCCTCAAGGGCTTTTTTATCAGTAGTTGTATCTAAAAAAGTTAATTTATAGAGTAACCCCTCCTTTAGTTTTTGAGTAATACGCAAAAGGCGAGTTAATTCATTTTTTAAGGTAAAACTAGCATTTAGAAGAGCTTCATTAAGGGTTTTATGAGGGTGTGCTTCTATGGAATAATATTGGCTAGTATCATCATTTTCTTTAAGAATTATCCTATAAATTAGGTATAAGAATTCCTCAAAAATACCTTGAGGATTATGTGATTCTATATTAGCTAACCAATTATAAGTGGGAAGAAAATTAGCTACTTGCAGTAGAGTGCCTAAAAGATTTTGAATGGTTTGCTCTATTTCTAATTCTGTAGCAGATTTAGATTCAGCAGTGATAGTACTTTGTAAAATTAAATGTAGCCTTTGCTGAATACCGCTTAAGAGTTGATTATTTAATCTATTTTTTTTACCTATTAACCAATTTCTTAAATAAATTCCGTTTAAAGCACTAATTTGGGATGAAAATATATCGTCACTTATATAATAAAGATTATGAGCCTCATCAAAAATCACATAAGGTATGTCTAAATTTTTATTTAGTAGAGTTAATGCATGGTTAGAAATTATTAATTTAGAATCTTTACTTTTAGCCTTTATGTTAGTAATAAAACACTTTTTATAATGTTTGCATTTGCTATAAATACATTCTTCTTTTTTATTAAGAATTGCATCAAAGAAGCGGTAATCAATAATATCTTGGAGCCAAGGCATAATGTCACCACTAATAATATCGCCTTGTTCTGTATAATACATATAGCGCAGAATTAATCCGATAAATAATTTAATAGGAGTATTCTCACTTATTTTTAAAATATTTTCATAATTTAATAAGCAAATATAATTATTACTACCGGTTATGGTAGTAACTTCTTGTTGGTATTTATCTGCTGAAAAGATCTTTTTTAATTCTAAAGCGATTTGTTTTTGTAAGGTTTTAGTGTAAGTACTAATTAAAACTTGTTGCTCCGGGTTTTTTTCTAAAAAAACTAAAATAGGAGCTAAATAAGCTAAAGTTTTACCGATACCAGTGGCTGCTTCTGCAAAAACAGCTCTGATATCAGTGGTATTTAATTCTATATTGCTAAAAATTTTAGTTATCGCCTTGGTATAACTTAATTGAGCGGTTCTTTTTTCGGTTGAAAATCCAGTAAGTTTAGTTAAACTTCTTAAGGCATCGGTTTCTGTAATAGAAACTAGGGTATTTTTGTTTGGGGTTTTAGATTTTTGTATTTTATATTCTTTTAGATATTGCCAAATTCTTAAGTAGGAATTATCAATCTTAGGATTGTAAGCTAGGGGTTCTTGTAGGGTTAATAAAATTATATCGCTCCATAACCAATTATCTAAACGCATATATCTAGTAATTGCTGCTATAGATTTTTTTTCAACTATATCTTTATTTTGTAAATCTGCTAACAGGTGATTGGTAATTTCAAAAAGTAGAGTGCTCTCAGTAGTTAAATCTTGGGAATAGTTTAGTTTAAAAAATTTTGCTAAGGCAAAAATTGTAGGATTTATATGAGATATAGGATACAAAAAAGCAAATAACTCTAAAATGTCAAGAGCTATTATTTTTTGCTTAAGTTTTTTAGAAAGGATATATTTATTACAAATAAGAGGAGGAGTTTTAAAAAGATTATTCTCAACACTACTTAAAGAAATATGTGTATGAGAATTGTTATTAAAGTTAAAAATACTGAGAGTAGAAGCATTAAAAGATACAGAGAGGTTAGGAAAATACATCTTTTTTATTCTGGTATTCCAAATACAAAGTTTTTTACTAATTTATTATCTGTTGCGTCTAATTCTTGCGGTGTTCCTCTCCAAAGAATTTTACCACCATTGAGCATGGCAATTGAGGAAGCAATTCTTTTAGCACTAATCATATCATGGGTGATAGCAATGGAAGTTGCCCCTAGTGTTTGGGCAGTATTAACAATTAAATCATTGATTACATTTGCCATAGTAGGGTCTAATCCGGTTGTAGGTTCATCAAATAAAATAATTTTAGGATTAACTGCAATTGCACGAGCAAGAGCTACCCTTTTTTGCATACCTCCTGATAACTCACATGGGTGTAAAGGTAATATATCCTCGTTTAAACCAACCATTTTGAGTTTTTCTGTTGCAACAAATTTTTGTTCGATTTTAGAAATTTTTTCTTTATTAATTAAGCCGAACACAATGTTTTCTTCTACGCTCAAACTATCAAATAAAGCCCCTCCTTGAAATAACATAGCGATATCACGATTAATTTTAAAACGTGCATTAAAATTTAAATTACTAGCTAAAGTATTATTTATATAAACCTCTCCACTATCAGGGGTTAGAATACCTAGAATAATTTTTAATAGTACCGATTTTCCAGTGCCTGAACCACCTATAATAACTAAAGATTCTCCTGCTTTTACCTCTAAATTTAGATTGTCTAGTACTAATTTAGAAGTAAATCCTTTAGTAACATTCTCTAATTTAATTACAATATCTGACATTTAATATTTTTCTCTTTAAATTTTAAAAAATAATAGGGTTAGCAAATAATCTACTACAAAAATTAACATAGAAGCGGTTACTACGGAATAAGTGGTAGCATTGCCTACTCCTTGGGCACCACCTTTTGAGTTATACCCAAAAAAACATCCCATAAAAGCAATAATAAAGCCAAAAATAGTAGCTTTAATTAATCCAGAAAAAATATCCCAAAAAGTTACAAAATTCCAAGTATTTTTTAAATAAATTACAGGATTAAAATCTAATTTAGCAACTGCTACTAAAAGACCTCCCATTACTCCTATAATATCAGTAAGTAATACTAAAATAGGTAAGGCTACAATAGCTGCAAGAATTCTTGGAACAATCAGGTATTTAATAGGGTTAACTAATAAAGTAAATAAAGCATCTATTTGCTCTGTTACCTTCATAGTGCCTATTTCTGCAGCCATAGATCCTGAAATCCTACCTGCAACAATTAAAGAAGCTAGTACTGGACCTAGTTCTCTAGTAATAGATACTACAACTACGTTAGCAATAGCGTTTTCCGCTGAAAACCTAGCAAATCCAGTATAACTTTGTAGTGCTAATACCATACCTGAAAAAATTGCTGTTAGTCCAACCACAGGTAAAGAAAAGAAAGCTATCTCTATAAATTGTTTCTTAAAATTCTTAATATAATAAGGTGGTTTAATACCATTTATAAAAATAATAATAAAAAAATGTACAAAGTTTCCTATGGTTTCCAAGGTGTTTAGAAAAAGTTTTCCACTTCTTTGAAATATGTTAAATAACAACGTTCCCATATAATACAATCCTTAATTTGAAGTAGTTATAACGGATAGACTATGCATCATAAGCTTTCCTTAATTATAGAATTATTTTCCAAAAATATTCTAGGATATCTTTTAGTTAAATAAGTAGAAGCTTCACAATGAATAGTATTAGCAGCTTCTGCTATATCATCTAAACTTTGGTTATTGCCAATTATTTCTACTATAGTACCTTCTTGTTGTAAGTTTATATCAAGATGAGAGATATCTATATTAATTAGATCCATAGAAATTCTTCCGATGATTGGACAAGGGATGCCTGCTATAAATAATTTTCCTTTAGTATGCCTTAAAATACCATCTGCATACCCGATGGAGACAATGGCAGTTTTTGTATCTTTAATTGCATTCCAAATATAGCCGTATCCGCAACCTTCACCTTTTTTTATAGTTTTTATTTGTAAAATAATACTGTACAATTCTATTACAGCTTTCATAGGGTTAGATACCGTTGGAGTAGGATTGCCACCGTATAACGCAAAACCCGGACGAATGAGATCGAATAAATATTCTTTACCTAAAAATGTACCATAAGAAGCGACTAGGGAATATTTTTGTTTAGGAAATTTCTTAATAATATCTTGAAAATTATGTAATTGTAAAGAATTAATAGGAGAAGTAGCAATATCTCCACAAGCTAAATGTGAGATTATATATTCTATATTTAAGTAATTAAATATAGTAGGGTTATTTGTTAATAAAGTATCTATCTCGGTTGTAGTTAAGCCTAATCGGTTCATACCTGTTTCTACATGTAAGATACAATCAATAGTTTTTTTTTGCTTTTTAGTAAAATTTAGTAAAGTCATTACCTGTACAAGTGTATTAAGTACCGGAATAAGATTATATTCTTGTAATTCTGGCAATTCATCTGCTATAAGTCCATGTAAAATATATATTTTAGGGGAAATATTTTTATGGTTTGTAAAACTTTTTCTAAGGGCAATTCCCTCCATAAAAGTTGCTACAAAGAATTGCTTACAACCATATGATGCAAGAAACTTTCCTATTTCTTTTAATCCTAAACCATAAGCATTATTTTTAAGAACGCAGGCAACTTGTGCTTTATTAGAATTTGCTATTTTTTGTAAGCTTAAGTAATTATCCCTAAGAGCGTTAGTATTAATAGATAATAGTGAACCATATTTTGTAATTAAATGTGTTACTTCTTTAGAAATAATAGAGTTCAAGGATAAAACCTTCTTTATATTATTGTTATTACCATTATTATATGGTAATTTACTTATTTTGCATATGATTTTTTATAAGAAATAATGGTAATAGTCATTTTTACAGTATTAAGTTAATATTTTAGTAATTTATTTATTTCTAAAGTTTTTTGTAGGGAATACTAGTTTTTCCTCCGGAATAAGCCATGTTATCTTGTAATAGATTCTCAAATTGAGTATACATACCATTGAATCTTAAATCTACATCACCAATAGGACCATGTCTGTTTTTAGCAATAATAACCGTAGCTTTATTTTTACATCTCTCAAAAGCATCTTTCCACTTTAAAAATTTTTCATTATCTTCTTCAGGTTTAGAACGTGATAAATAATATTCTTCCCTATAAATAAATTGTACTACATCAGCATCTTGCTCAATAGAACCGGATTCTCTTAAATCAGATAACAGTGGTTTTTTATCATCTCTAGTTTCTACAGCCCTTGATAATTGTGAGAGTGCTAAAATCGGAATATTTAATTCTTTAGCAATTCCTTTTAATCTTCTAGTGATATCTGATACTTCTAATACTCTGTTTTCATTCCTTTTCTCCCCGCTAATTAATTGAATGTAATCAATAACTAGCATTCCTAAATTATGTTTTCTTTTTAATCTTCTAGATTTAGCTCGAATCTGTGAAATATTCAGAGCAGGAGTATCATCTATAAAAAGAGGAATAGATTTTAAATTATTAGCAGCAGCAATTAAACGATTAAAATCTGCCTCTTGAATTAAGCCTTTTCGAATTAAATCACTTTGAATACTAGCCTGAGTTGCTAAAATTCTACTAGCTAATTGTTCAGCCGACATTTCTAAAGAAAATATTCCTACTACTGCTCCTTTTTTACCGGCAGTTTCTTTATATTTTATGGCAGCATTATAAGCAATATTAGTAGCTAGTGCTGTTTTTCCCATAGAAGGACGACCTGCTATGACTACTAAATCGGAAGATTGAAATCCTCCTAGTTTTTTATCTAAATCTAATAAACCGCTACTAACGCCGGAAATACCATCTTGATTAGCTTTAGCTTTTTTGGCAATTTCTAATGCCATATCAAGAGAAGTAGCAAAATCTTTAAAATCTAAATTAACGACACCACGCTCAGATAAATTATAAATAGATTTTTCAATTTCCGATATTTGTTCAAGGGCTGTTTGTTCAGTAGAATTAAGTTGTTCTTTGATATTGTCTATTAAAATTACTAACTCTCGTTTTAAATAACAATCATAAATTATTTGGGCATAACTTCTAGTACTTGAAGAACCTGTGGTTAAAGAGCTATCAATTAATTTATTAAGGTAATCCATAGTAATTTCTTCTTTATGAATTACGTCTGCACTAACTTTTAGTAAGTGACTAATAGTAATAGGGTCGGCAACTTGTCCTTTCTCAACAATTTTACTATAAATTCTATAAATATCTTGATTAATAGAGTTATAAAAATAGTCAGCGGTGGTGATATCGGCTATATATTCAAAGAGATTGTTATTAATTAATAAAGAGCCAAGTAAAGCTTCCTCAGCTTCTATATTATATAAAGTAGACATGACACATTAACCTATAAATATTAATCAAAACTACTATTAAATATTTTTTAAAACTGTATTGTAGTAGCAGTTTTTACTTTTTAGAAACATTATTTTCAATATTTTCTACTAATTCAGTATTAGAAGTAGTTGTTTCTTTATATAACTTTGTATCTTTTTTATTAGTTTTATCAAAAGATTTACTATTAATTTCTTCTTTCTTAGAATTTGCCTTTTCAATAGCAACCTTATGAGCCTCTAACTGGATAGTAGCTTCTTCTGTACTTCTTGCTATTACTAAGAGAATCTCATTCTCAACCTCAGGATGTAAAGAAATTATAATAGGAAATATTCCAATGCTTTTAAAAGGGTGAGCAATGCGAATCTGGTCTTTATGTAATATAAAACCATTTTCCTCTAGGGTTAAAACAATATCTTTTATAGTTACAGAACCATATAAATGTCCAGCTTCTCCGGCATTTCTAATAATTATAAAATCTTTCCCTACTATTTTATTAGATACAGCCTCAGCTTCAGCTTTCTTCTTTAAATTTACTGCCTCTATCTGAGCTTTTTGAGTGGCAAAATATGCTAGGTTATCTTTAGTAACTCTTAAACATTTATTTCTTGGTAGTAAATAGTTTCTAGCATAACCGTTCTTTACTGCAACAGTATCTCCTATTTGTCCGAGACCTGTAATTCTTTCTAATAATATTATTTCCATAATCTTATATCTACCTTTTTATTAAACCTATTTCTTTTAAAAATCCTAGTATTAAAATACATAATAATAAATATATACTAAAAAATACTAATAGTAAATAAAACACTATCATTACTATTAAATTATTCGTAGTTATTACTTTAGAAAGCATGCCAACTCCAGAATAAATAAAGGCTAAGCTTAAAATTACTATAACATTAATATTAATATAATTAATCTGATACGGATTTGTAAGAAGATAGTGTAAACTAAGAGATATAATAATATAAAATATGAATATCCAGATAAAAAAAGGAGGTAATGTAAAAATTTTTTCAAGATATTTTGGTAAATGATAATAGGATTTTTTTACAATAAAAATTGCTAATCTATAATTAATAGTCATTATTACTAACCAAAATAAAGTAATCATGGCTAAAAATAAGGCATTCAATATAGGGAATACTTTATCTAGATTTTCTCCTATATAAGGATTACTGGTTTTACTAAAAATTGAAACCAAGTACAAACCATCTTCAATTAAATCACTTAATGAAGTATTATTAAAGAATAATACTGTGTTTAAAGTTATTAATACAATACTAGCATAAATTGTTAGAATTGTAGAAAAGTAGTTAGAATAAGTTTGGTTCTTATGGATTATTATTAAAAATAATAACATAATAGGAATTACAATTCCTAATAAATAAGCAAAGGATACTTCAAAGTAAAAAAATCCTAATAGAAAAAAACACAATAACGAGGATATAACTAAACTTGGAAACCCTTGGGTAAGAAAGGATAAAAATAATGGTAAAGGCAATAATATTGTTAATAATAAAAAAATTAGAATACTAAATTCTATTTGATTATTATTAGAATTGCTAACATAAAGATTACTATAAAGTATGGTAAAACTAAGTAAACCATATAAAATACTAATAAGCGGTTTTTTTAATAACATATTCTATTTGTTAATAAAAGGTATTAAAGCTAAAAACCTAGCAATTTTTATTTGTTCTGATAATTCTCTCTGTTTCTTGGCAGATACGGAAGTTATTCGTCTAGGTAAAATTTTACCCTTTTCAGATAAAAATCTTTGCAATAGTCTAATATCCTTATAATCCACTCTTGGAGATTTATTACTAGAAAGAGGACAAAATTTACCTGGTAACATATTATTTGACATTAATTTATTCCTTTATTAACTCTGTTGAAGATACATTAGTACCAGTGATTCTTTGATTTTGAGTGCCTGTATCTCTAGTATTATTTTTGGAATATTCGTTTGTATCTTTAGTATTTTCAGTTCTTTGATATCTTTCCTGAGTATTTTTAGTCATTATAGAAGGTTCAGCATCTAAATATTCTACTTTGATAGTAATATACCTGAGTACACCTTCATTAACATATAACTGCCGTTCTAGTTCTTTAATAATATCTTTAGAAGCTATAAAATTTAATAAAGTGTAATGTGCTTTTTTTTGTTTTTTTATTTTATAAGCTAAATTTTTTAAGCCCCAATACTCTACTTTTGAAACTTTTCCACCTTGGGTTTCTATAAGTTCTTTATATTTATTATTTAATGTTTCTATTTGTTGAGTTGATAAATCACCTCTAAGCACATAAACATGTTCATATAAAAATAAATTATTGCTTAAATCTGCTTTTTGCACAGCAGAAGTACTTGATATAGTATTATCTGACATTTAATAATATTCTCCCTATTGGCTCGTCCCAACTCTAAAATAACTAAAAACAATGAGTATAGCTCGATTATGAGCTAGGGATATCTTGTTTTACTTATAACAATAAATTATTTTTAGAATTATGTCAATATATGTATTTAGTATATTAATAATTTG
>NZ_DBKDTU010000137.1:0-9068 GCF_055505085.1 Candidatus Hepatincolaceae symbiont of Strigamia maritima | reverse complement strand
ATACTATTGAAAAGATTGCCAATACAAGTAAGTAATGCTGATAGGTAATTTCTATGTAAAGAAGTCTAAGTGTTGTAGAGAGTTTAGAATTCCTATTTATAAATTAATCTAGTGCAATCCTCTTTAAGATTTTATATAATAAGCTATATCTAGTAGTGTGAAATAAGTTAGAGTTATTTACTTATACCCCATAAATATTCTTTTAAAACCCATCCTATAATACTACGTTTATTAGATAATTTAAGATATATCTTACAATAATCAGTATTTAAGGCACACTTTTCAATGCTAACTAAAAGACCATGTTTTAAAGTAACTAAAATCTTAGAACCAAAATTAGGGAATCTATAAATATATGTATCATTTAGAATAATTGCCTTTTTATTAGACATAGCTAAAGTTTTATTTAGCCAACCTTCTTGACCACTAAAGTCCTTGATTTTATACCAATTTTTATAAGCTGCAATTACCATAAAAGGTATTGCTTTTTGATTGTAAATAAAAATAATTGGGTATTCCTTAGCCGGTCCGGTTCTAACATAAGATTTATCATACTTAGTACTTAAAAAAAATGGAAATTTTAACGGAATCTTATTAGTAGCATTATAATTAAAAATATAAAACATAACAATAAGAGAAAGTAAAAACAGAATAAACAAAGATATTTTTAATATATTACTATTCACCAAATCCCTCAATACAGTTAATATTCTTATTTAGTCATTCAGTTTAAGGTTTTAACTTAGAATATTGCTAGTTCTTAAAACCTAAGGTTTTAATTAAAAGTTTGGGGAATACTTGCAAACAAAGTTTTATAGGCCTTAAGATATTCTTTTTGTTCTAGCAGAATTTGAGATTTCAGAATAGTATATTTAGGCTCAATTGAAGATACTTTATCTAAATAATTTTGTACCTCTATTTGTTTATCAAACTGAGTTGCTACATAAGCTAATACTAAATAATAACTATTAGTTTCTTTAGCAGAAGAGGGGATAATTTTATTAATTTTAGTTAATAAAGTTTCATAGTCTGATTCTTTAATAAATTCCAAATAGGTTTGAGCAGAGTTTATAGATAGATTTTCTAATAAGCATTTTTCTGCATAATAAGTGATTTTGGCAGTATTTTGGGAATAGTTGTAAGTCATTAAAATTATTTTGTAAATCTTAACAAAATCTGGGAATTTTTTAATTACTTCAAGTCCTATATTTTGGCAATTTTGAATGTTTCCTTGATCTAGTAATTCTTTAGCAAGATAATATTTAGTATAACAATAAACCTTTTTATATTCTTCTTTATTAAGATAAATCTTTTGAGATAAAAGGTTGTTAATATAGTAAAATTGGTTAAACAGTTTATTCTGAAGAGCAATTTCGAATAACTGCATCATGGGCCATGATGTTTTAAGACGTAAATTTAAGGATTTTTTACAAATTAATAAAGCTTCTTCTTTATTATTTAATTTTAAATAAAGTACAGTTTGTATAAACAGTAAAGTATTAGTAAGTTGAGAATTTTTTTCATTATCTCTAATAAAAATTAAAGCCTTATCATATTTTTCTTTTTGAATTAAAGTAATTAGAGTAATTAATTTTTTAATAGCCCTAGTTCTTAGTTTTTTAGTAAGAACATCATTAATAATTTGGTTGCTGTCTAAGTGATTGCTAAAAATTAAATTAATTAATTCTTGTAAGTGCTTGTGGTATTTATCTCTTATAAAGAATCTAAAAATAGAAGATAATAAACCTTTAACATAAACAATTAGTAAAAAAATTACACAAAGGATTATTACTAATCCCAAAACTGAAGAAGTGATATTATAGCCTACCCAATCTATAACTATAAATCCGGGATTTTTAATAAAAAAAGCTATAATAATACTTAATAAAATTATACTTAATAGTAGTTTTGTTCCCCGTATCATATTATTTTCCTGTTGCTAAATGGTTAATTATTTCGTTTTGCAGTGAGACAGTAATGCTATTTGCCAGAATTCGTGCTTGTAAATCTTCTAAAAGTTTATTAAGTATTGGATTATTAAAATCTTGTAAGATATATAAAGTATCTAAAGCTCTTTGCAAATCTCTGTTGGCAAATGCTTCATTTGTTCTTGCTATTACATCCTCTGTTTGAGTAGAATTAGGGTCTTTGGAATCTATTCTCCTAATAATAAAAATATAACTTAAATAATATTTAAGATATCCTTTAAGAGTATGATCGTTCTTATAAGAGCGAATTAAAAGTTTATTTATTAACAGTGTAAAATTTGCAGAAATTAAATCTTCAGACTTTATTCCGGTAGTTTGATACTTCTCTAAGGGTGTAACTAAAGCAAGTAGAGATTTATTTTTAGCATTAATATTTTTAAAGGTTGCCAATTGTTGGGTAAAAGGACGAGAATCTTGTAAAGCACTACTTAGTTGATTAATACTAATTAATGTATAAAGTACATCTTTATCTTGTTGAATAGTTTGAATATTAGTTAATTTAGTAGCAATATTATTTGTTAGGGAATTAAGTTTATTATCTAAAATTGTTAATTGGGAATAGGTATTATTATTCTGGGTTATTAATTGAGATTTTAACTGCTCTATGGTTGTTCCTAAAGTAGTTATTTCATCAAAAGCTGTTACTTCTTCTGCTATGGAAGGTTTAGTAGTTTTAGTAAAAAGTTCTTTCATAAAATATTTATTGTAGTATTTATATCCCAATCCCCCAAAGATTAATATTACTATAAGCAATATAACAAACCAAGTTTTATGGTTAGACTTTTTAGGTTTAATGTTAGAATCTGTAATTTGTATCATTCTTCTACCTATAAAAAATTTATTACTCAATTAATATTATATAATAAAGTATAATTAATCATATAAATAATTATTTAATATACGTTTAATTTTGGAACTATCGGATAACAGAGGGATAATATAGAGGAATTATGTTGGTACTTGGGATTGAAACGAGTTGTGATGAAACGTCAGTTGCGATTATAAGAGATAATAATATTCTCTCACACTTTACTTATTCGCAAATGGAACATGAAATCTTTGGAGGGGTAATTCCGGAATTAGCAGCACGAGCTCACTTGAAGACTATAAATGTAGTTTTACAAAAAGCTTTAATATCTGCCCAAATAACTCTTAAAGAAATTGATGCCATAGCTGTTACTAGCGGACCCGGCTTAATAGGAGGGTTAGTAGTAGGGGTAATTTATGCTAAAACTATTGCATTAGTTCATAATACATTTTATTTGGCAGTGAATCATTTGCAGGGACATGCTCTAATGCCAAAATTAGCCCAAAATCTTGCTTTTCCATATTTATTGTTGTTAATTTCAGGAGGGCATACACAATTTGTAGCGGTATTAGGGGTAGATAAATATAAAATTCTTGGAACCACAATGGATGATGCCATCGGAGAAGCTTTTGATAAAACTGCCAGAGTATTAGGATTGCCTTATCCAGGTGGTAAACATATTGAATGCTTAGCAGAAAGAGGAGATGCTTTTAGATTTATTTTTCCTAAGCCCATGCTGTATAGTCAGGGTTGTAATTTTTCTTTGTCAGGTCTTAAAACTGCAGTTAAAACTACAGTTTTAAAATTACAACAACAAACAACTATTACTAAGAAGGATAAACAAGATATTGCTGCTTCTTTTCAACATACTATTGTAGAGTTATGTGTTTACAAAAGTAAAAAAGCCTATGATATATTCAACAAACTCTTTGGAATTCCTCAAGCTTTCGTGGTATCAGGAGGAGTTTCTGCTAATCTGGCTATTAGAGAGGGTTTAGAGAAGTTTTGTAGCAAAGTTAAGTTAGATTTTTATGCTCCACCACTTGATTTATGTACAGATAATGCACTAATGATTGCTTATGCAGGGCTTTTAAAATTACAGCTAGGGTTAATAGACAACCTAAGTTCTCCTATAAATCCTAGATGGTCTTTGGAAGATATATAAACACTAACAGGAGATATGATATGACAAAAACTAAAATTACTATTATAGGAGCAGGGGCATTTGGCACTGCTTTGGGTAATGTCATAGCTTATGATAATTGTGAAATGATGCTTTATGCTATAGAAGAAGAAGTAGTAACGTCAATTAATCAACAGAAGATTAATCATAAATATTTACCTAATATTGTGCTTACAGAAAATATTACAGCAGTTAACTCCCTTAACACAGCAGTTACAGCTAGAGATTTGATAATTATTACTACTCCTTCTCAACATATTCGTAAAGTAGTAAAAAGTATGGATAAATCGCTGATTAAAGCCCCTATTATTATTGCTTCTAAAGGATTGGAATTACCGGAGGCTAAATTCTTATCACAAGTAGTACTTGAAGAAATACCTCAAGCAGAGATGGGAATTTTAAGCGGTCCGAGTTTTGCTTCTGAACTAGTACTTAATAAACCCACAATTTTAGTGTTAGCTACAAAAAAGTTAGATAATGCCTTAGAGTTAGCTGAAAAATTAACTAGACATAACCTTAGAATTTATGCTTCTACTGATATTATAGGCTCGCAATTAGGGGGAGTAGTAAAAAATGTATTGGCTATAGCCTGCGGTATAACAGCCGGGCTTAATTTAGGATATAACGCATTATGTGCTCTACTTACCAGAGGATTAACTGAAACTATAAGTTTAGCGGAAAAACTAGGTGGTAATAAAGATACTATTACCGGAATTAGCGGATTAGGAGATTTAGTTTTAACTGCTACTAATAAAGAGTCACGTAATTTTTCTTTTGGTTTTGCTATCGGAGAACTTGGTGCTTATAGTGAAGAGTTGGTGTCTGCTAAATCCGGAGTACGTGAGGGATATTATAATGCTCAAGCTATTTATATGTTGGCGGAAAAATATGCTGTGGAGATGCCGATTTGTAGGGAAGTTTATAATATTTTGTATGAGCAAAAAGCAGTAAAAGAATCTATTATAAGTTTATTAAATCGCTCCCTTAAGGCTGAATAATGTAAATAAAGTCAGTATAACCAATGCAGTATTTTTTATTAAAAAGTGAACCTAATCTTTGGTCATATCAGCAGCAAGAGGAAAAGGGTATTGAGGTTTGGGACGGGGTAAGAAATTATCAGGCAAGAAATTATATGCGGCAAATGCAAATAGGAGATTTAGCTTTGTTTTATCACTCTAGTATCGGGAAAGAAATAGTGGGAATTGTAGAAGTAGTAACTCCATATTATCCGGATTGTAAAGAACCAAGATTTGGATTAGTAGCAGTAAAAGCTTATAAAACACTAACTCAACCGGTTACTTTAGCACAAATTAAACAACATCCTGAGTTACAGGATATGCTATTAGTAAAGCAATCAAGATTATCAGTAATGCCGGTTACTAAACAAGAATTTAAGCTTATTCTAAAATTAAGTAATACTGATAATGATATTTAAAAATCTTTAGGTTAAAGTAGAAGTAAACATTTACAACAATTATCTTGGTAATTATATGCTTAACAAAGGTATTAACATCCTATAATATAGTCATATAAACAATTTGTAGGGTTTAGAGAAAAATATTATCATAAGCTAATATCTAATTTTTTTAATTGTTCATTAATCCATTTTTCAGCAACGGTTTCGTCATTTTCTATTGCTTTTTCAACTCCTTGCTTAGCTATTTCAAGAAGTTGTTTAGATTGAGTTCTTGCAAGTGTTGATTTTTGAACTAAAGAGGCTATTTGTTGTTGACAATCTAATAGAGGAATTACAACATTTTCTATTTGATTTACTAACCAATGATTTATTAAAGCTCCTCCTGAATCTTTTTCTGCTTGTGATGAAACTAAAATAGAATTAAGAACTAATGTTAAATATTCTTGCTTTATATTTGTTTTAACAGATAATCTTAGAATACCACTTGAGCAAATCATTTTTCTTGTATCTTTAGGTAAATAACAAGCTATTCCCACAGAACCATCTTTAGAGAGAAGTATTTCTCCCTTAACTGGTTGATGATTTTTGTTTTCTTCATAAAACTCATTAGAAATATATTTTTGATTATTATCAGTTAAAGCAATTTTTGACATATTACTTATCCTAATAAATGGGATTCCCTTTTCTCTATATTCAGCACTACCTGGTTCTATACATTTTTTAATAGCTACTATATTTTTTAATTGATCAAACTTTTTAGCCTTAATTTTAGAAATTATATCATCATATTTAGGTTGGTAGTATTCGGCATCAAGTCTTGCTGATTTCTGCACTTCTGAGTAATTTTTAATATAGTATAGTGTATGTTTTGTTTGCCAATATTTTAAGCCTACTTCTTCTAATAATAAATCCTCTGCTTGTTGATATAATTGGTTACTTTCTTCTTGTAAAGAGTTTGCTTCTTTAACTAATTTTTCTATTATTAGTTGAAATTTATTTGAAGGATTATAAATATCAAAATCAAGTAAAGCTTGCTGTGTAATACTATAATTTGAAATACCATGTTTATATTTTTCAAATAAAGCTTGTCCATAATAAGAACTTAGAAATATTTTTAAGTAATAAGAATTAATATTGTTAATTTTTAAATGAAATATCTCTGAACTAATATAGCTATTTTTAATTTTATCATTGTAAACAACTTCTGATTTTCCATAATTACCTTTTCTTGTTATTAAAAGATCACCAATATTTAAAATAATTTTATTTTTGCTTGTATATGGTACTTTATCTGTTGTAGCTAAGTTACCTAAACCAAAACTATTAAAATCTCCTGTTTTTATATAATTAATTCCTTTATAAACATATGTTCTTATATCATCACCATTTACTATAATAGAAGTAAAATCTTTTAACTTAATAGTATTTATATTTGATTTATATAATTGAATGATAAAAAATTCAGCATCAATTCTAAAATCAATTCCTATTCTAACCTCACTTAAATTTATTATAGAATATTGCACCTAAGATTCCCAAAAGCTTAATTTTTCAGATTTAGCAAATTCTATAAATGCCTCTGCAATATCAAATAAATCATGTACAAGCTCTTCTTTACCATCTATAGTTTTCTTAATATATTCCCCTGAATTATCCTTACCGCTTTGTTCACTTGTAGCAAAAAATATAGGATAGTCTATAAGTTTTGGACAAAGTTTTGTATCCCATTTTTGTAAGAAAATAACACTAGTTTTTGTTCCCGTATGTGGCTTAAATGTATTTACTTCTAAGCCTACTACTGCTAGTATTCTTGCTTTGTTAGCTAAAAACTCCCTAATATATTGCTCAGAGGTATTATTAAATACCCCTTGGGGTAATACCAAGGCTAAACGACCACCGTCTTTTACAAAATTCAAGTTTCTTTCTATAAATAATAAGTGCCTTGAAATTTTTGTTTGTTTTTCTTTTACAACATTAGGATATTGAGTTAAAATGTGTCCTTCATTAACTTCTCCTGCAAAGGGTGGGTTTGCCAATAGAATATCAAAATTAAAATTTTTATAAGAATCATCGCGTATTAGTTTTTCATTTTCAAAACTAACTTTTATACTATCAGACCACGAATCAGAATCTAAAGAATTTTCTTTGAAAATATGGCTTTTACCATCCCCTGCTATTAACATCATTGCTTTTGAAATTTTTGAACTTTTTTCATCAAAATCAATACCCCATAAATATTTTGAGGCATATCTCTGTAAAGCTGATTTACTTGATTACTTTACATCTTTTATATAATTCATAGTATGAATTAGAAAGCCACCGGAACCACAGGCTGTATCTATTACTAATTCTTTATTGTGAGGATTCATCATTTTTACACACATATCAATAACATGACGAGGTGTAAAGTATTGACCTTTTTTACCTTTTGCAACATCCGGTATTAAATATTCAAAGGCATCATCAATAACTTGTAAATTTGAATCCATTAAAGAGAATTCTTGTAAGCTAGCAACTATAAATACTAAATGAGTATCTTTTAACTTAATCTTATCACTATCTTCAAAGATATCTTTCCATTCTTTTTTTGCTGATTCAAATAATTTATCTATAAATTGTTTTGTAATTTGGGTATCTTTTCTAGCTCTGAATTCTAGTATATATTCTTTATTCTCTATAGCTTGGATTTCATCGTATATTTTTGCATAGATAATTTTAAAAATTTCATCAAAAGCATTGTACCCGGAGTTAGCTAAAACTAATTCTTCTAAGTTTTGAATAATTTGTTTTAATTGTTTTGGCTCCTCAAGATAGTCATAGGTAAAAGTTTTTTCAAAAACATCTTCTACTTCTTGTTTATATTCCGGAATAAACGGTAAGGCTGAAAAATCTTTAGGGTATGGTCTATGTAATATTTCCTGAGTTAAGCCGTTAATAGCTATACCTATTTGGGCACCTTCTGCATTTAAGTAACTTTTAAGTTGTTTTACATCATTTTTTTCTTTAGGATTTTTAACCTCAACTATTATATAAGGAGTAATTTTGTCATCTTTATAAACAACAATATCAGCTCTTTTCTTTTCTCTACCAAAATTGACAGAAACTTCAATCTCTATTAAGGATTTAGGGTATTTATACTTATGTATAAGCCTATTAATAAATAATTGTCTTACTATTTCTTCAGGTGCCGTCTTTTTCTCAGTATAAACTAATTTTTCTTCTTCTTTATTTGAAAAACTTTTAAGATACCATTTATTGCTATTCTCTTCTTTCTCAAAAAAGATGAGTTGTTGGTTTTCATCTTTTGTAAATAAAGATAGATTTTCTAATGAATTTGGGAATATTTTATTTATTATATTTTCCATGATTAATATTTTGATTCTTATTTATGTTTATTAGGTTATTATTTTAGGCTTGTCTTTAGTGTTCGTTACACTAATGTAGTATATCATATGCCTAATTCTAATAACAATGCATTAAACTTTGTTTAGTAGTTTTTATCTTACTTTTTTACGCTTGGGGTGGCAATTATGGTAATTTTGATGATTATTACCATAATTATTAATTACTATTTAGGGTGTTTAATGATTGAATAATACTATGTAGAAGCGGTAAACGGCTTACCGGCAAGATCGGAAGAGGGTCGTGTAGGGAAAGAGTGTAGATCTCGGT
>NZ_DBKDTU010000136.1:0-9227 GCF_055505085.1 Candidatus Hepatincolaceae symbiont of Strigamia maritima | reverse complement strand
CAATACATCAAGGATATTTAGAAGACATAGATAAAGGTTTCAGAATTACTGAACAAGTGCTAAAATTCGTTTCTGAATACTTTAAAGAAAACATAAAATAACAAAATTGGTTAGTCAGGTATATAATTGCCAAAAAAATAGACACTTCACTTGAAAGTGCCTATTTACTTATGTTTTACCCCACTATATAAAAAATGACATATTAAACGGGACAAATTGATTTCTATTTTCATATTTTCCCATGTTTTCCCATATTATTGCGGGTTTTTTAAACGAACTGTAGTAGTAAAATATAGCTATTCTATCCCATTATATCTTGTCTCATTACAGAACAACTCTACAGAATTCAAAGTATTACTTTGAATCACCCCTATAATCGTAACTAAAAATTAAAGCATTTTTTAGTAATAACAAATATGTTATATTTAATTTAGTATTTAATAAAAAAGAATTGGAAACTTGATGACTAACAAAGTCTTATTATGCATTTTAGATGGCTGGGGAGAGCGTCTTGAAAAAGAGTACAACTCTATAGAATTAGCAGATACTAAAAATTGGCACCGATTTTTAAAAGAATATCCTTCTTCTTTACTCATTACCAGCGGACTTGATGTCGGGTTACCTGAGGGACAAATCGGAAATTCAGAAGTAGGACACACTAATATCGGAGCAGGACGGGTAGTATATCAAGATTTACCAAGAATTAACAAAGCTATTGCCGATAAAGAATTTGCTATTAATACAGAATTATTAAAAGCCTTAACAAAAGCTAAAAAACTCTCCGCCAACATTCACCTCATGGGTTTATTTTCTGAAGGAGGGGTACACTCACACGTAAAACATTTTCTTTATGCTATAGAAATATGTGCTAAAGCTGGGGTAAATACTTATTTACATTTATTTACAGATGGCAGAGATACTCCACCGCAAAGTGCTAAAAACCATCTAGCTCTTTTAAATGAGTTAATAAATAAATATCCAAACCTAATTAAAATTGCCACCATAAGTGGTAGATATTATGCTATGGATAGAGATAATAGGTGGGAACGTACAGAACTTGCCTATAATGCTATAGTAAGTGCTCATGGCCCTAAATATGTAACAATAACAGAGGCAATTGAGGATTCTTATAAAAATAATATTACTGATGAGTTTATTAAACCCTCAATTATTGATAATTACCAAGGTATGTTAAATAATGATATTGTTTTTATGATAAATTTTAGGGCAGATAGAGTTAGGCAACTGCTAAATTCTTTATTTTTTAGAAGTTTTGAAGACTTTACTAGAACTAAAACTATAAATTTTAGTTACAAATTAGGGATGGTATCTTATTCTAAAGAATTAGATAAACACTTAAGAATATTATTTCCTACTGCTAATTTAAATAATACTTTAGGAGAAATTTTAGCTAAAAATTCTTATAGCCAATTAAGAATAGCAGAAACCGAAAAATATCCTCATGTTACATTCTTTTTTAGCGGAGGACGTGAAGAACCCTACGATTTAGAGAAACGTATTTTAGTACCTTCCCCAAAGATCTCAACTTATGATTTACAACCCGAAATGTCTGCTCCTACAATTACAGAAAACTTATTAAAATCTCTCTTAGAAGATAAACCTGATTTTATTGTAGTAAATTATGCAAATGGTGATATGGTAGGACATACTGGTGTTCTCAGTGCTACTATTAAGGCTGCCAATACTCTTGATAAAATTATAGAAGAATTAGAAGCTACTGTAAAAGTAGCAGGATATATCTTGCTTATGATAGCAGATCATGGTAATTGTGAAACCATGTGGGATTATGTAAACAATGCACCTCATACCCAACATACGACTAATCCTGTAAGAATGGTTTTAATTAATCCACCTCCGGATAAAACGGAAGTTACTTTAAATAACGGTAGATTAGCTGATGTTGCTCCTACTGTATTAGAATTAATGGAGTTAACTATTCCGGTAGAAATGACCGGTAAATCTTTACTTAAAAGATAGATGCAACCTAGCTTACTAAAAAATTTTAGGCTCTTTAGCTATTTATTACTTTTTGTATTATTACCTTATAAAAGTATTGCTTTTACAGCTAGTAATCAAACTAAAATAATTATTTTATCAGAAAATATTCGGAATAATGAGATTCAATTAAAGAATCTTAATGAATATATTGCTCTTTTAGAAATTAAAAAAACATCTCAAATCCAAAAAATTAATGATAGCAAATCCAAAATAGCTTTTTATGTAACTGCCATTTATCGTTTTGAAAAAGTTCCCTCTCAAGTATTATTAATAAAAAATTTATCAACTTTTGAAATAGCAAAAACCTATGCTGTAATTAAATACGCAATTCAATATTTAGTTACTGAAATTAAAGCCTCCACTATTAAATTAAAGGATATAGAAAACACCCAAAAAGAGCTAAATATCTCCCAAAGAAAACTCAGTAGTTTAACTAAGGATATGCAAAAAAATATGCGGATACTAAGATCTTACTTAAAAAATAATTCTCAACAGAAATTTTTAGCACAAGCAAAAAAATTAAATGCTTTAGCAAAAAAATCAAAAAGTTTATATTTTCTAATTAACTCCCTTAATACTCACAAATTTACTAAAGAAGAAATAGCACAAGATAAATTTTTGGAACAATATAGGGGTAAACTATTATGGCCCAATTCCGGTTTCTTAAAAAATAGTTTTAAGACATCTAAAAATTATATTCATTCCTATGGTATTGTCTTAATAGCATTGGGAAATTCTCAAATTATTACCCCAATGGACGGAGAAATACTTTTTGCCGATTCTTTTCATGATTTTAAAAATGTGGTAATCATTCAACATTCACCGTCTTATATTAGTATCATTGCAGGAAATTATGATATTAGCGTTAAACCAACACAATTAGTAAGAGCTCATGAGGTAATTGGCTTAACAAAAAAAAGAGCCTCACCGTTATATTTTGAATTAAATTACAGGGGAATCCCTATTAATCCTTTACTTTGGTTAGAAAAAAAATAATTTATTTTTAATCAGGCTTGTAGTTCCATATTTTATGCTAACTATTCCTGTTTCTTAGTTTTTTCTGTTAAAATATTAGTACTAATTAGGAAATTAATAACTATGCTAAAAAATCAAGAGTTATACCGCAGAGGAGTTGGAGCTTTTTTGTTTAATCATGACAAAAAAATATTTATGGGAAGAAGAATTACTCCTAAAAACTGTTGGCAGATGCCTCAAGGAGGAATTGATAATAATGAAGCACCCAGTGAGGCAATATTTCGAGAGTTAGAAGAAGAAATTGGTACCAATAAAGTAGAGATTATCTCACAAACTACCTTGTTACGCTATAAACTTCCCTCTAATTTACGAAATAAATTTTGGAATGCACAATATGTTGGGCAAGAACAAATCTGGTTTGCTTTAAAATTTTTAGCTACCAACCAAGATATTAATCTAAATTTTTCTAATCATCCGGAATTTATAGATTATAAATGGGTATCTCCTCCGGAGATAATTAATCTTATTGTGAATTTTAAAAAAGCTATGTATCAAGAAATTCTAAACCAATTACAATCCTACCTTACTTAAGTAATGTTATGTTTAGTTAATTGTTTGATAAACATTGGTTTGTATTTTTAGTTTGATTATTTTTACAAAATTATTTTCTAAACCAACTTTCTATAGATAATAATCTCTCAGTATTAAGGGTTGCTACTCCTTAGATTCTTTAATAAAAATTAGGGTACTTTATATTATTGTGTTAAAATTGTCTATAGTATTTTATTAAAGGATACCACATAATATGATTTATTTTTTATTATGTATTGGTTTAGTGAGTTTATCCTTAGGAGCACACTATTTAATTCTGGGAGCTGCTTCTGCTTCTTTAAAATTAAAAATTAAACCCTTATTTATTGGCATTTTTGTGGTTGGTTTTGGTACCTCTTTACCGGAATTAATTGTATCCTTAACTGCCGCTCTCTCCGGTTATCAAGAACTTAGTTTAGGGAATATAGTAGGAAGTAATATTATCAATGTGTTTTTTATTTTAGCTATTGCAGCATTAATTAATCCTATTCTTATTAACAAAATTCCCCGCTTGGATCTTTATTTTTTAATAATTACTAATCTAATTTTTATTGTATTACTTATGTATTATAAATTTACTTTTCTAATTGGGTCTGGATTTATCTTAATAATAAGTGGTTATATTTATTTAAGTTACAAGTTTCACACCAAAAATTTTGCTAATGAATCAGTAGAATTATCCATAACAAAAACCATAAAAACTTTTACTATAATTTGTTATCTTATGTTAGGGTTTATAGGCTTATTCATAGGATCTGAATTATTAGTAGAGAATGCTGTAACTCTTGCTTTAATTCTTGGTATAAATGAAAAAATTATTGGAATTACCATAGTTGCCTTAGGAACTTCTCTGCCGGAACTAGCCTCAGTTATTGTTGCATCTGTAAAAAAGCATACAGCATTAATTCTAGGAAACATTATTGGTAGTAATATTTTTAATACAGTTTTAATTCCCGGCATAACTGCTTTAATAACTCCTCTAAGTAGCAAAAATTTCTCATATTATGATTTTACTTTTTTTATAACCGCTCTTGTAGCCTTATGTATCTTCTGTCTGATGAATAAAATTAACCGTTTTGTAGGCAGTGCTTTACTAGGTATCTATACCTTATACATTTGGTTGTTATTAATTTAAATAATTATCCCTGATATGAAGAATACGGTTCTTTAGTCGGTTTTTTCTCAAAAACAATGATACTATCATAGAAACTAATAGACTGGGTGGTTTGAGTAAACAATGGTACAGAGATAGACGTTTTTCTTTGCTCATAAGGAATACTCAGTTGTAAAAACCTATCCATATCCACATGGTAAGCAGATAATAAATCTATTTTTTCTTTAACAAAGTCTATAAAACTTTTATCATAGTCTTGATATCCTTCCCAATTATTACAGTGAATATCTTCTACCAAATATACCCCATTTGCTGAAATTTTATCATAAAGTGCTAAAAAGGCTTTAGTTTGTGTTTTCCAAGTATGTGCACCATCATCAATTACAATATCAATTTTAGGAAACTGCTTAATTAAACTCTCCATAAAAGCTAAGTTAGAACTATCACCAATCAATACTTCTATATTTTTAGATAAATCCTCATGTTGTTTACACCTATTATCAATATCTAGCCCAATTATATGAGAATTTTTCCCAAAATATTCTTTCCACATTAATAAAGAACCTCCATTTTGAACTCCTATTTCTAGAACATTAACAGGAGTATTTACAAATCTAGCAAAGTGTTTTTCATAAATATCAAAATAATGATGCCACTTATGAATTACTTTCCCGGTTTTATTATTAATAAAAAAATCATAGAGTTTTTGTGCTTAGGTTTATTAGTATTAATACTTTGTAATAGTTTTTTTATTTGCTCTATCATGCTACTTTCCTTTATCATTTAATTATTATATTAATAGTATAATACAATAAATTTGAGATCTTAGTATGAAACAATCTCTTACTTTAATAACCGGTGCAAGTCAAAGAATTGGTAAAGCAATTGCTATTCATTTAGCTAAAAATTCTATGGATTTAATTATTCATTATAATTCTGAAGCATCTGCAGCTCAAGAGTTACAACTAGAATTAATCAAACTTTATAAAATACAAGTATATTTAATTAAAGCAGATCTTACTATAGAATCTGAGGTTAGTGGTTTATTCCAAAAAATTAAAGACCAAACTCAAACTCCTGTAAATATCTTAATTAATAATGCTGCTATTTTTCTAAATGATACTATTTTTAATATCACTCCTGATGCTTTCGACAAACAATTCAAAATCAATCTTAAAGCTCCTCTCTTTTTAGCACAAAGTTTTGCCAAACAATTACCTAGTTCTAAGGATGGTTGTATTATTAATATAACTGACCAAAAAGTTTATAATAAAACTCCCAATTATCTATCTTATACTTTATCAAAATGTGCTCTAACTACTCTTACAGAGTTATTAGCTCTAAGTCTTGCTCCTACTATTAGGGTAAATGCAGTTGCTTTAGGATTAGTGCTGAAACATCATACTATGACTGAAGTAGCATTTCAGAAATTAAGTAATTCTTTTTTATTAAAAAAACCGCTAGCACCTACTGCCATTGCAGAAGCTATAGAGTTTTTAATTAATAATCCTTTTATTACCGCTCAAACTCTACATATAGATAACGGTGCACATGTAAGATAATTTTTTATCTTACATGAATAGGGGAAATTTTGTACTTTTCTAATAGTTATTAACACTTAATAGTTTTTTAATGATTCTTAAAAACAAGTTAATTTTTAAAAAAGCACTATATTTTTCTGGATTAATAAATGTATGCTTTATAAGGGTTACAGGAAGTATCTTATTAAAGTATTCACCTTAGGAAAAATAACTCTTATCAAGCAAGAATAAGAGCTGAGTAAAAGTTATCCACAGAATTATTCACAAATTTGGTGAATAAAAAATTCTCTGCTATGATTCCTTATAAATAACATAACGCCTTAAGACTAAAGATATTTTTTTTATTTTTAATCTTGACACGGATTTCTAAGGACTTTACCATAATGCCGTAAAGCTTCTGTCAAGGATAATTTTAATAATACTATGCAAAAAAATACTGGACACAACCTAATTAAATCCCTACTTCCTAAAATACCAGATAGTAGCGGGGTTTATAAAATGTTGAATCATAAAAATATGGTTTTATATGTTGGAAAAGCTAAAGATTTACAAAAAAGAATCACTAGTTATAGTAAAGATAAAAATCACGGCTCTAGAATCGAACATATGCTTGCTCAGGTTACTGCTTTAGATTTTGTAGTAACTAAAACAGAAGTTGAGGCTTTACTTTTAGAGGCAGATCTAATTAAGAATTTAAAACCTAAATATAATATTTTATTAAGAGATGATAAATCTTATCCTTACATTCACCTAGATACTAGTCATTCCTATCCTAGAATTACTAAAATTAGAGTTAAATATAAAAAGAATCTTGATTTAAAAAATCTATTCGGTCCGTTTGCTTCAACCCTTGCAGTAAATGAGGCAGTAGATTTGATCCAAAAAATTTTCTTATTACGTAGTTGTTCTGATTATACTTTTAATACCAGAAAGAAACCCTGTATTTTGTATCAACTTAAACGTTGTTCTGCTCCTTGCGTAGATAAAATTTCCTATGATAATTATAAGGATGCTATAAAACAAACTATAACTTTTCTTCATGGAAAAAATCTTAGTTTAAAAGAAAGTTTAATTAAAGATATGACCCAAGCTAGTAATGATAGAAACTTTGAGAAAGCTTTAATTTATAGGGATAGGATTCAAAAAATTAACCAAATTCAGACTAAACAAAATATTATTCTAAATCATAATATTAATGCTGACTTTATTGCCATAGCTACTAATCAATTTATAAGCAGTATTCAGGTTTTTATTTTTAGAGAAGGACATAGTAAAGGAACTTTAGTGTTTTACCCCAAACATTTGCCGGAGGATAGCATGGAAGAAATTTTAAGTGCTTTTATTCCCCAGTTCTATACTACCCATGAGGTTCCTGAGCATATTTTTTTGAATATGCTTCTTAGAGAAATTAATTTACTCCAAGAAGCATTAAGTTTTCAAAAACAACAGAAAGTTGTTATTAAAGTACCCAAAAGCGGAACTTTAAAAGAAGTTATGGATACCACTTCTTTTAATGCTCAAGTAGCACTAGAGCAACAAATAGCTACATCTGAAAAATGGTACGGCAAATTCCAAGAATTAGCTAAACTTTTTAACATCATCTCGGGAATTAGCAAAATAGAAATCTATGATAATTCACATCTCTACGGCACCCACGCTCTTGGAGTAATGGTTTGTGCAGAATATTCTGGTTTTAATAAAAAAAATTATCGTATCTTTAAATTAAAAGATGTAACTATTAAAGGTAATGATGATTTTGGTATTCTCAGAGAAGTAATAAGGCGTAGATTTCTAAGGGCTCTCAAAAATAATGAAATTCTACCAGAACTTATTCTAATAGACGGCGGATTGGGACAACTTAATATTGCAAAGGAAGTTTTAGTGTCTCTGGGTTTAAATACAAAAATTACAGCAATTGGTATAGCTAAAGGAAAAAATCGGCATATTGGTGAAGAAAAATTAATTTTAGACTCTAAACAAATATTAACCTTAAATGAAGATTCAGCCTCCTTACATTTCATTCAACATCTACGTAATGAAGCTCATAGATTTGCTATTAAAAATCAACGCAAAAGTAAACTCAAAGAAATTACTAAATCAGAATTAGATGCTATTCCTAGTATTGGCATTAAAAGAAAAAGAGATCTCTTAAATAATTTTGGTTCTGCTAAAAAAATTAGTGAAGCTAGTATTAATGAATTATTAAAAGTACCCAATATTAATCTAACAACCGCTACTCTAATTTATAATTGGTTTCATAATTAATTATGTAGCTTTTTATATAAAAAAGAGAAAAAACATAGTATACTATATTCTTAATTATCTAATAACTGTGAGTTCATATGTTTAAAAAAATGTTTGAAAATGAAGATTTTATGAACAGCAGAGATGCTAGAATTCTTAGAATCATGAGTGACTTTGTGGAACCCAAGCACAAGCTTGACCAAGCTGGTATTAGCAACACCATAGTTTTTTTCGGCTCAGCACGTATTTTATCACAAGAAGTAGCAAAACAAGAATTAGTATTTGCAGAGAAAAATCATCTTAATCAGGATCTTGCTAAAAAAAAGTTTGAGATGTCTAAATATTATGAAGATGCCAAACTTTTATCTAAAAAATTAGCTCTTTGGTCTAGTTCTTTAGAACAAACTAAGTTTCATATTTGTACCGGTGGCGGACCAGGTATTATGGAGGCTGCTAATCGTGGTTCACATGAAGCAGGTATTGCCTCTTTAGGGTTTAATATTTACCTACCCCATGAGCAAACTTCTAATCCTTATACAACTACCCAACTTTCTTTTAATTTTAATTATTTTTTTATGAGAAAATTTTGGTTTGCCTATCTCTCAAAAGCTTTGATAATTTTTCCCGGTGGATTTGGTACTATGGATGAATTTTTTGAGGTTTTAACCCTAATACAGACTTCTAAAATTCAAAAAGTTATGCCTATAGTAATTTATGGAATAAACTTCTATAAAAAATTATTA
>NZ_DBKDTU010000135.1:0-1924 GCF_055505085.1 Candidatus Hepatincolaceae symbiont of Strigamia maritima | reverse complement strand
TACACTCTTTCCCTACACGACGCTCTTCCGATCTATTTTTACCTTTTCACTTATAGGTTTCTTTCTCTTAAGTTTATTATTCTTAGAGTTTTTGATATATATTTCTTTTTATAGCGTCTCTTTCGGTAATAAAAGATATATAGTAGAAGGATTATTCATTTGGTTAGCATAATTTTCACCCTCAAGAGTTTCTCCGAAATATAAATCTAACCTGTTTACACCCTTAATATCACCGCCGGTATCATTAGTTATTACTAATTTAGCAAAGGGTTTTTTACTATTGCCGTATTCTGTTTCTAAAAATAAAGGTATTCCTAAGGGAATATAAATTCTATCAGTTGCTACGGTTCTCTCCGCATGTAATTCAGTTCCTAAGGAGCCAACTACAGTTTGTAAAGGATCAACTTGAAAAAATACAAAAGATTTATTTTGATTTAAAACCTCATCTATTTTATTAGGATTTTTTTGAAAAAATTTATAAATTCCCTCCCTTCCGGCACCACTAGTAATATATTTCTGAGTTATCATATATTTACCAATTGAGGTATAGGAATGACCATTTTTAGAAGCATATCTTACATAAATTTCTTTAGAATTCGGTAAAATGACTTTACCAGATCCTTGAATTTGTAAAAAGTAAGTATCTAGTTTATTTTTTAACCAAAAAAGTTCTAATTTTTTACCCTTTAAAACTCCGTTAATAATCTCTTCTCTTGTATAATAAGGCTTTAAAAATCCTGTAGAATCTACTCTGCCCGTAATAATTCTATAAGTATTAGATGTATTAGAAATTTTAAAATCATCTATCTTTACCCTAACTAAATCTTGTGGCATAGCATAAATCGGATATTTATAAATTTTACTTCTTTTAGGAGAACCCTCTACACTAATATGAAAATACCCTGTAGTTATACCGCTTGCTCTTTTTTTAATAAGATAAGGGTCAAAATTATCTTCAAAGAATTTTTTTAAATTTTCATGATGCTTAAAAGGTAAGTTTTTTAGTTTATCACAAACCTCTAACCACTGTTTAATAGTAGTAAAAGGTTGTTCTGTCATTATAGTCTCAGGCTTTCTTTTTGCAAAAATCTCACAACTTTGCAAAATTGGTACTATTGTTTCTTCTAAGTTAGTATCTTTATCCCAATTCTTAACTTCTTGGAAAGTAAATTTAGTAAAAATTTTCTCACTAAATTCTTTTTTATAAAAAATTAAAACTAATATTATACCTACTATTACAGTTAAAATAACAATAATTTTTTGTAATTTTTCTTGTAAGAAAGTTTTTAAGGGTTGCTTTTTGTATTTTTGCTTGTTAAGCACTAGTAATTTCCATTAACTTCCAAACCACTTGATCTTCTTTAGGATTATTTTTAAACAACCAAAATTCTTCTATTTCTTTAGTAAAAGTTTTATTAGTTTCATCAATTCTGTTTTGCAAAGTAATAAATTTTATTTTAATAAAAATTTCTTCATTCTCAAATAAAATATTATTAACACTTACTTCTAAAAATTCTTTAATAGTAATATTTAATTTAGTAGCTCCTCTATCAAGAATAGTAGTTTCAAAATTACTATATACTTCTGCGCTTAAAAAATCTTTAATTTTAGAAACATCTCCGTCAAGAAAACTATAAACAATTAATTCAAAAGCTTTTTTAGAATTCTCAATAAATTTCTTATAATTAAAATATGAGTTAACTTTTTTAACTTCTTCTATTTTAGTTGCTAATTCCTGATTTATTTCAGGAATAATTGAATTTGTAACTTCTTCTTGGTATACAGGTATATCTTGATTATATTTTTCTAACCCTTGTCTTTTTCCCAATAAACCTCTAAATTTTACTATTAAAAATAGTATTAGTATTCCTAGTAAAATTATATCTATATAAGAGTATATTTTTTCCAATTATTTTCTCCTTTT
>NZ_DBKDTU010000134.1:0-1932 GCF_055505085.1 Candidatus Hepatincolaceae symbiont of Strigamia maritima | reverse complement strand
TAAAATTATAAAAAAATAGTTTTTCAACAGTACTTGATTTTATATCTCCGCAAATATTAAGCATACTTTTAGCTAAATATTTAGCCACACTATAAAGTTGTCTTTTATAGGCTGACCCAATTATAATAGCACCCTTTATTGGATTATTCTTTTGTATATATTGCTGAGTAATAAAAGACCCCATGCTATGTCCTAAAATAAAGAGCGGTAAGTCTGGATAATTTTCTTTAATTTTTTTACTCAAGTGCAATTCATCCTCCACCATATTATAAATACCCCTACTTCCCACATCACCTAAACTATCAATACTTTTTGCTGTATAACCGTGACCTCTATGATCTGTTGCATAAACTATAAAATTATGTGAATTTAAAAATTCTGCAAAATGATTATAACGTTTTGAATGCTCATTCATACCGTGGACGATTTGTACTATTCCTCGTGAAACTTTTTTTGTTTGAGGAATTTTCCAAATACGTGTAAAAATTTCTTGAGTATCAAAACTCTTAAAACGAAAATCTTGTGACATTTGCCTAATAGTTCCTATTCTTTTTTCTATCTAAATCATCCATTAACTTACGAAACTTTTCCTGTTTCTTAATATTATTTTTTTGATTTATAGTACGTATTTTTAAAGATTGTCCTTCATTTAATAAATATTTATTAAAGTCAATAAATTGGGGATCTTGCATTCTTACATCTACTATTATTATTTTTCTATTACCGCTTAATCTAACTTTTTCAATCTGAACTTTATTAATATATCCGGCATAAAGGGGTATAGTACTTTGATGATCTTTTCGCATTTTTATTCTACCTAAAGGGGTATCTACCTCCAAGTTTTCAAGAGCTTTAGCAATAAGTTCTCTATCTTGTGCTAAATCACCTGTTGAACCCACTTTTTTAATAGCCTCTGCTAACATATATACTGATACATAACCTAAAATCGATGCATATCTTGGTTTTAAAACATATTTTTTAGTATATTTATTATAAAACTCTCTATGTATGGGAGTTTCTATAGCATACCAAGGATACCCTAGAGTATACCAATTATTAGGAGTATATTCTCCTAGATAAGTAAGCCATTCCGGTTCTCCGGCAAATAGAATAAAAACTCGTTTTCTTTTTAATAAGTTTTTTTGTTTACCGGTAAAAATAAATCTTTCTAAATCATTTCCCGGTATGGCTATTAATATATTCGTAGCCATAGAATTTTCTGCTTTTTTTATAACATCATAAGAATTTGGAAAAGCACCTGATACATAAATATCTTCTAAAAATTTAACATTAGTGTTCTTAGTTGATAAGAGAATTTTAAAAGTTTTAGAAATATATTCACCTTCTTCATTAGAGTAGGTAATTACTTGCCAAATAGATGACATTTTAGAATTTGCTATTTTATCAGTCATATAATTAAACATACTATGAATTCCGGGACGTAATCTAAATACAAAATCACTAGGATTATCAAAAATTATTTTATCAGAGTAACTACCTGTTACCAAAAAAGGTATTTTGTTTTCATGACTATATTTAGCAATCCCTTCAGCGGAGGTATTTATAAAAGTTCCGAAAAAAGCTAAAATTTTATTCTTTTGATCTATTTCTTTAGCACTACCGTAAGCTCCGATAAAAGAACCAAAATCATTCGCTGATACTATCTTAAGTTTTCTACCGTTAATCCCGCCTTTAGCATTAATTTCCTCAGCAGCTAATTTCCACCCCAGCATATAATGCTTAGAATATTCAAGTTTAGAAAGCCCGTAAGTATTAAAATCTCCTAATATAATATCCTCAGTAGTAGTTATAAGAGTTGGTGCTTGTTTTTTATTAAAACAGGCACTTAATAAAACTACTAAAACTACTAAACTAAAAACTTTATACATGCAAAAACTCCAAGAATAAGATATACTACTTAAATTATAAATT
>NZ_DBKDTU010000133.1:0-9368 GCF_055505085.1 Candidatus Hepatincolaceae symbiont of Strigamia maritima | reverse complement strand
TATATAAAAACTAACTTATAGCGAATCAATTAAGAACATAACTTAATTTTATAAGAAATAATATGGGATAATTTAATGTCTGCTCATCATAATCGTACCTTAGGTCTCGATCATAAGTTATATATTAATGGTAAAGAACTCTCCATTTTAAAATTTTCAATTATTTTAATCGGCTTTTTTATGGGAGTAGAATTTTTTACGGGTATTTTGACAAGATCTCTAGCTTTAATTTCCGATTCTATGCATATGTTAAGTGATTTTGTATCACTAATTTTAGCTTTCTTAGGAATTGTAGTAGGACGTTTTAAAAATGATATGAAAAGAACCTACGGATATAGCCGTTTTGAAATCTTAGTAACCTTTATTAATGTCTTAAGTTTATTTGTAATCTCTATTTTAATTTTCTACTATTCTATTCTCAGAGTATATAATCCTGAACCAATTAAGGGCAAACCAATGCTAATTGTAGCCATTGTAGGGCTGTTAGTTAATATTTTAGTAGCATGGCTCATTCACAGAGGATCTAAACATGAAAAACATAGTTTAGTTATGAAAAGTGCTTTCTTACACGTTATTTCAGATTTATTGGGTTCTGTGGGAGCAATTACCGCAGGAATTGTAGTTTATTTTTATAACTGGGTTTATATTGATCCGATCCTAGCTTTCTTTATTTCCACCTTACTTTTCTACCATTCTTATAACATGCTAAAAGCAACTACTCACATTTTAATGGATGGAACCCCTGAAAACATTAAAGCTATTGAAGTAAGAAATCTTTTAGAAAAGAATATTTCGGCAATTAGTAATGTACATCACATCCATTTATGGATGCTAAATAATGCAGAAAATATCATTACTTTACATATCCTTATCAAAGAAAACTCTAATATTACAGAGACTATTACTCAGGTCAAAGATTTACTTTACTTCACCTATAACATATCTCATTCCACTATTCAGGTAGAATCAGATGCTATCTGCCCTGATAATAAATATGAATGCATTAACTAATGTATACAAACATTATGAAGTTTTCTAATAAGAACGTTAATATAAAAAGCACTTTAAATCAATATACTTTTTATATTAATTTACACCACAAGTATATAATTAAGGGAGAAAACAATGAAAAAAATTCTACAAACTATATTATTAGTATTATCTTTAACCTTTATTCCAATAAGTAGTATGCTATTGCATGCTGCTCCTAAGATAATTGCTCATGCCGGAGGAGAAGGCAATTGGCCTAAAAATACTTTATTTGCTTTTTTAGAAGCTAAGAGAGCCGGAGTATATGCCATTGAGCTAGATGTACAAGTCAGTAAAGATCGGCAAGTCATGGTATATCACGGAAACAATTTATCTATTTGGAGTAACGGCTCCGGAACTGTTGCTAGCTTAAATGCCGAAGTTATTCAGAAATTTAGTGTAAAATGCTCTAAAAACATTATATGCCCTAAAGATACAAGTCTATTAAAAATTCCTACTTTAAATGAAGTTTTAGAGAAAGTTTCTGACATTCCAATCTTTATAGATATGAAATCAGTGCCTGAAAAAGATTTATCTGAAGCTTTAGCTAAAACCATCCCTAAAAAAGAATGGAAACGCTTAATTTTCTATTCTACTAATAAGTCCCATTATGATTACTTAACTAAAGCTTATCCTGCGGCAGTTATTTTTGAAGATAGAGATACTACTAGAAATCGTGCTGTAAAACAATTACTCACCGGTGAAACTGATAAGATTCAACCACAAGCAAAAGAAGCTTGGATTGCCTTTGAATTAGTTAGACAAATGACTGTTTTTGAAAAGTTTAATCTTGGCGAAGGTAAAGGAACTTTTAATGTCGTGGTATGGAATAAAGATACAGTAGCTACAACCAGAAATGCATATAAAAAAGTTAATTTAATGTTTTTCGGAATTAATAATAAAAAATTATATGATCAAGCAACTGCACTTGGAGCTGATGCAGTCTTTACTAATAACCCTTTAGATCTGATAAAAAAATAATTATAAGTAAAGAAACTATAAAAGGTACTTTGCAATAAGTACCTTTTTTTTATTAAAATATTAGCTTAGATTATTTTCTGCATTAGATGTCTTCATAATATTCCTCATAATATAGTAATTTTTATCTGTTACTTTTATAGGCTATCATTAAAAATAAGTTTTGGTTTTTTGGTGAGGATATTTATATAACATTAAGGGTTATCTATTTTGTTATATAACCCTTAATTGAAATTGGTATATACCTATTTATTATTAATATTTAAGAAAGGCATAGCTCCACCTCCGGTATACGTAGGGAGTTTACCATCCCATTTTTGTACGGCTTCATATTCTATTAAAGATTTATTAGTTCTTAGAGCATCGCTTTTAATTTTCATAGCTCTTGCCTCAGCTTCAGCACTAATAATTTGTTGTCTAGCTTCTTCTTGAACCCTTACTGTATTATTTTTAGCTTTAATAGCATTTTGTGTTGCTATCTGTTTCTCTTCAATAGATTTCTCAAATGCTTCAGAATAGTTAATACCAGTTAATTGAAAGTTTACATAACGGATATATTCTTTATTTAATTTACCTTGTAAGAATTCTGTCATTTGGTCTATTGCAGTATTTCTATTAGAGATTAACTGATCTGCCTCCCATTTACCCACAATATTTTTAATTGCACCTTCTAATACTGGAGAAATTAATTTAGTTTGATAATCTAACCCTACATTTTTTACCAATCTATTTACAGCTGGACCTTCTAAGGAATAGGTAAATACCACTTGTAAACTGGTCATTTGAATATCTTTAGTATAAGTTGCAGTATTCAATACGGTTTTTTGCTCTCTCACATCAACATCTTTTACCTCAGATAAAGGATTAAGAAAATGGATACCTTCATCTAAAACTCTATCCGATACTTTACCGAAAATAGCCTCCACTCCTTTATGTCCTGTAGGAACTGAGTGTAATGATGCATAAATTAACACAGCAAAAAAGCCTAAAATCACGGCTCCCCCAAGCATTAAAAATTCTGATTTATTTCCTCTATTAGTTAACACGTAATTTACTCCTTTAAATTGATTAAAATTATAGTTACCTCTACCTTTTTGTAACTATATAACATTATACTAAATATAGGATGAAATTACTACTTATAAACATAATACTTTATAATAAAAGTATTATTTAGCAATTTTAGGAATATAGTAAAAATATTATAGGTTGTAAAAAAATAAATTAAAAAGTATTTCCTAAGTAAACTTTTTTAACCAGTGGGTCGTTAATAATGGTATTTTGCGTTCCTTCAGCTAAAATTTTGCCCTCATACAATACATAACCTCTATCTATGATTCCTAGAGTTTCTTTTGCATTGTGGTCTGTAATTAATACTCCGATGCCCCTATCTTTTAGGTGGAAAATTAGTTGTTTTAAATCTCCCACAGCAATGGGATCTACTCCAGCAAAAGGTTCATCTAATAAAATAAATTTAGGAGATGCCGCCAACGCTCTCGCTAACTCTACCCTTCTTTTTTCTCCTCCGGATAATGCTAAAGCATTACTTTTTCTAATATGAGTAATAGTAAAATCCTGCAGTAATTGTTCTAACCTTTTCATCCGAATTATTTTATCTTTTTCATAAATTTGTAAAATTACTTCTATATTTTCTTCCACAGTTAATCCTCTAAAAATAGAAACTTCTTGAGGTAAGTAACCAAGCCCCATACGAGCCCTCTGGTACATCGGATATAAAGTAATATCAGTATCATTAAAAATAACTCTACCCTTATCAGGAGCTAATAACCCTGCTATAATATAAAACAATGTGGTTTTTCCTGAGCCGTTTGGTCCTAATAATGCTATTACCTGTTCTCTTTCTAAAGAAATAGTTACATCTATTAAAATTTTTCTTTTACCGAAAGATTTCTCTATAGATAACATTTTTATTTTATCATTATATTTATTAGTCATAATTTTGCAACATAATTACTTTTTCGGTACCTTATATTGAGTTATGATATTTTGTTGATGGGAACATGGTATCATCTCAGAATCTCCGCTAATCATATCAATAATTATCTTACAACCGCTAACAAATGCTTTCTCATTAAATATTTTCACTTTCCCCTCTAAAAGAATTTTTTGTTTATCTAAATCATAAAGTCCGTAATCTGCTAATATTAAAATATCTTTAGAAAATAATTTAATATTAGCAAATATTTCTACAAACTTCATTTCTTTTTTTTTATTTAATTTAGCAGACATCAAATCCCCTACTGTTTTAAATTCATTACTCATACCATGATTAATTAATACTGGTCTACCCAAAGCTAAAAATAGTTGTTTCTTTTCTTGATACTCAAAGCTTTTTTGAGCCATTAATGTTTTACCGGGAGCAGTATATATTACAGGAAATTTCTCAGCATTAAGAACCATAACACCTTGTTTTTTATCATAAATATACCTATCTCCGGTTACTTTACTATCTTTATTGATTAATTCTACTTTACCTACTGCCTCTAATCTTGTTAAATTATCATTTATTAAAACCTGCCCCTTAAAAAAATCCTGGATATTTTTATAAAAAGCATACACCGTAAGAGCTTTAATAATATTTTGGGGTTGTGTAATAGTTACCCCTCCGAACATCGTAATTAGTTTAGTTGCTTGTTCTAATTTCACTCCTCCTTTAGCATCTACATAAGTATCTGCCCAAACCTGATTACTTAGACTTATCATTATACAAATTAATAAAAATAATCTTTGCATTAGTTTGTTGGGTTATCTTTTATTATTATCTGTACCGGTCCGTCTAATACAATATTATCAGCATTATTTTTTACTAAAAAACTCATGGCTTTCAAGGTAGTTCTTTGATAATACATAGTTATGGGATCTTTTGAAAACATCTCCCCTTCTTCAATATTAATATTAATCTTACTAGCTTCAATTTTGTGTCCTAAATTAGAACTTAATAAAAGTATATCGCTAATATACAGTACTTTACTATTATCGTTAAATAAAGCACTATTAGAATTACCTGTCCAGACAATTCCACTCTTTGAAGAAATTAAAAAATAAGGATCTATCAACCTAGCTTCAACAAATTCATCTAGTAATCCTTGATTATGAGGAAAGTGAAAATCAATTTCTTTAGCAGTTAAATAATATTTTAGTCCGTTTTTACTGGTTCCTGATAAAACTGGGGCTGTTTTTACGACATCTAGAGAAAAATTATTAAGAATAGAAAGTAAAAAACCCTTTTTCTTACTAATTATAAGATTTTTTAGGGGTATAATTAGTAAGAACACTATACTAACTAGAAATAAGCTCATGGCAATAATTTTAGCTATTTTGTATTTTCTACCGTAATTTAAACGTTTTAACAAACTTATACAATCCCTATTTTTAATAAATCTTGAATATGAATTATTCCTATGGGTTTTTTCTCTTCTACTATAAACATATTATTAATATTTTTTTGTTCCATTATTAAAGTAGCTTTACCTACTAAAACATCTTTTGTTATAGTGATAATATCTTTAGTCATAACTTTTTCCACGGTTAGTTCTAAAAAATTAGGAGTAGCAAAATGCCTACGTAAATCACCGTCTGTAATCATACCTATTAATTCTCCTATGGATGAAATTACTCCTACACACCCCTGTCTTTTTCTAGACATCTCCACTAGAGCTACTTGCATAATTACTCCTTGTTGTACCAGTGGTAAATCTTTATTTTGATGCATAATTTCGGTAATTTGAATAAATTGAGTGCCAATACTTCCTCCGGGATGGTATTTTGCAAAATCATCCTTTGAAAAACCCTTTAACTCTAATAAAACCATAGCTATAGCATCACCTATTGCCAAAAGATTAGTAGTAGAGGTAGTAGGAGCCAAGCCAATTGATCCGGCTTCAACAACTTTGGGCAAACATAAAAAAATAGTCGCTTCCTTAGCAAGATAACTTTCAGGATTAGATGTTACTGCTATAAGCGGTATAGCAAACCTATTTGCAAAATTAATAATTCCTTCAAGTTCTTTAGATTTTCCGGAATTAGAAATAGCTATTAGAGCATCCTGCTTAGTTATCATTCCTAAGTCTCCGTGTAGAGCTTCTGTCGGATGAAGAAACATAGCTGGACTCCCGGTAGATGCTAAAGTAGAGGCTATCTTCTTACCAATATACCCTGACTTTCCCACTCCGGAAAGAATAATTCTACCTTGTAGTTTATATAATAGGTTGCATACTTTGATAAAATTATCATCAAGATTATCTTTAAGCGTCATTAAACCGTTAATTTCAGTGTTAATTACCTCTTTTGCAATTAATAAAATATCTTTAGTAACCATTCTTACTCCAATCCCCTAATTAAGCGTTAATCTTAAGAATGTGCAAACACATCCATAGTATCATAACCTAGTATATCTAAATGTGCCCTTACAGGAATAAAATTAAAACAAGCTTTGGCTATTTCTAACTTATTCTCTTTTAATAACATACTATCTAACTCATTCATTAAAGCATGTAAATAAACAACATCTTGGGCTGCATAAAATTTTTGTTCTTCACTTAAATTAATCTTTCCCCAGTAAGAGCTTTGTTGCTCTTTAGAAAGATCTACTTGTAGTAATTCTTTACATAAATTTTTTAGTCCGTGTTTTTCTGTATATGTTCTTACTAATTTTGAGGCTATTTTAGTACAATAAATATTGCTACAGATTACTCTTAAGTACATTGCTATGGCTGCAACATCAAATCTGGCATAATGAAAAATTTTTAAAATATTATTATCCATTAGGATTTTTTGTAAATTAGGAGCATAATATTCATTACTTAAAAATTGTACTAGATGTACATCTATTCCATCACTAATTTGTAATAAACATAACTTATCTCTTTGTAAATTTAATCCTAAAGTTTCAGTATCTACAGCTAAAACATTGCTTTCTAAGTAAAAATCTTTGGGTAAATCATTTTTATGTAGAAAAATATTTCTATTATCAATGTCCAATTTTATAACCCCTCTTGTTTAATAATTTTATTTTAAAACTGCAAAATTACCTATTAATTGTTATTTGCCACTTTTTTTATTAATAATAATGATTTATAATTTAATTTTTAATTAAAACACTTTTATATTATTTATGTTCTATAATACCTTTTGGGGAAATTTCCCAGCTAAACATATGCCCACCTATAGTAACCAAGAACTATTATCCGTAGTAAAATCACTGCTTATTAAAAAGCATAATCTTGTAAGCATTAATGACATAATTTTACTAAAAACACAATTAAAAAACGTAAGTTTAAACAAGTCTTTTATCTTACAAATCGGAGAATGTGCGGAAACATTTGCACAAGCTAATTATAAAAATATTAAAAACCGGTATCGTTTAATCTTGCAACTTTCAGTAATTTTAGCAACATTTTTAAAAAAAGATATTGTTAAAATTGGTAGAATTGCCGGGCAATATGCTAAACCCAGAGGAGATAACTTTGAAACCAAAAATAATCTTACCCTTCAGAGTTTTAAAGGTGATATTATTCATGCCTATGATTTTACTAAAGAAGCTAGAGAACCAAACCCTCTAAGACTTTTAAAAGCCTATAATAAAACGAAGAAAACTCTCCATATCTTAGAATATTTAAAGAATGAGAGTTTTTTTAATATAGAAAATGCATATTATTGGAATAAAGCCACTAAAGATTCACTAAAAATTCAATATAAAAATATCTTGGAACAATTTTCTCCACAGACTTTTAATAAACAAATTTTCTATTCAAAAGAAGCCCTACATTTAGATTTTGAAGAATGTTTTACAAAAGAAATCGGTGGTAGAGTTTATAATACGTCATCTCATATGTTATGGGTAGGAGAAAAAACTAAAAATTTAACTGGAGCACATTTGTATTACCTGAAAGCCCTGGCTAATCCTATCGGGATTAAAATCAGTGCTACGACTAATCCACAAGAATTACTACAAATTCTAAGTATTTTAAACCCCAATAATGAACTCGGTAAAATTATAATTATTAGTAGAATGGGTGTTAATAATATAAAAAACCACTTACCTAAAGTAGTAAAAGCTATTACTGAAGCATCCCATAAGGTTTTATTTATTGTAGATCCGATGCATGGTAATACAGTTAAAGTTCACACTCATAAAACCAGATATTTTACAGACATCTTGCAAGAAGTTAAATCTTTCTTTGAAATTTTACAAGAACTTAATACCCCTGCCTCGGGAATTCATTTAGAAACAAGCTCTTCATATGTAACAGAATGTGTGGGAGGAATTAGTAATATTACTGAAAAAACTCTTGCCAATAGATATTTAAGTTATTGTGATCCACGTTTAAACCCTTCTCAAACCGTAGCTTTAGTATTACAATTAAAGGATTATATATGACTAACTTAATAATTGATAAATATTTTAGTAAAACCAAAGAAATTATCCAACAACATGGGGATAAAACTGTAGTTTATGCTGTATTTATTCGTAAACCAGCACTTTATGCCTGCGGATATGCTCTGAATTGGCTACGTTCTACTGCTCAAAAATTAAACTTTCCTATTAAGATTATTGAAAATTTTACAGAAGGAGACAAAACTGGTGCCGGAGCTCCTTTATTTTATGTAGAAGGATCTTTTCTAAATTTAGTGGAATTAGAAACTGAGTTGCTACAAAAGGTAGGATTATCTTGTATTTGTGCCTATAATGCTCATATAATGAGCATGAGTTTAAAAAATACAAATTTTATTGCTATGGAGGCTAGGCATTGTGGCAGTAAGGAAATTGTAGAACAAGCAGAATACGGTGCCTCTATCGGCTCCAGAGTTGCACAAAAATCAGGAGCAAAAGGCTTTATTGGGAGTTCTATTGATGAATTTTCAAACTTTTTCGGAGCTACCGAGGGGTTCGGTACTATGCCTCATGCCCTAATTGGTTATACAGGTTCTACTTTGTTAGCAGCACAATTTTATTTTCAAACTTTTAATAATCAAAAGCTAACAGTTCTAGTAGATTATTTCGGTAGAGAAATTACTGATAGTTTAGAGGTATGTAATTATTTTAAAAATCTAGTTGACTTAACAACACTCTCCTTACGCATAGACACCCACGGAGGCAGATATTTAGAAGGTCTCAACAAAGATTTATCTTACCTAATTATTGAAAAATATGCCCCCAATGCTTTTTATGAACAAAAAGATCATGAAGAATTAAATTATTTAATCGGCACTGGGGTTTCTGCCGCAGCCATTTGGTATCTTAGGGAACAACTTGATGAAGCAGGTTTTCAAAAAGTTAATATTGTAGCTTCTTCTGGTTTTACCCCTAAAAAGTGTAATGTTATGTCCCATGCTAATGC
>NZ_DBKDTU010000132.1:0-1948 GCF_055505085.1 Candidatus Hepatincolaceae symbiont of Strigamia maritima | reverse complement strand
TCCGATCTTTCCTCATTAGAAAACTTTTCTTTGTTTATAAGTTGTAACTCTTTTTGAGAATATAGTGCTGTTTTTCTAACTAAGTAATCTTTAGAAGGTAGGGGGATTTTAAAAACTAAATTATTTATTTGTTTAGTAACTACAGCAATTGAGGTAGTATCAAGATTTTTAGTTAACTCAGCTATTTGCTGATTAATAGTAGTAAAATTATTCTGATAATAATCCTGCCATTTTTTAATATACTCATCACAACCGTAATCTGTAAACTGTTGATAGAATTTTAATTTTTTAAAACTATGAAAGAGTGTTTTAAGTTTAGAAAACATTTAATTTTTAATAAGCAATTCTTTGTTTAAGTTTTTGAACATAATTAATTCTTCTATAACTAAGAGCTTCTGCCATATGAATATAATGGATTTCTTCGGCATTTTCTAAATCTGCTATGGTTCTGGCTACTTTTATTAATCTATAGTGAGAACGTGCAGATAATTTCATTTTTTCCATAGCCTCAATTAATAAATTTTGAGCTTTTTGAGAAAGGTTGCAAGTTTTCTCTAACATATCTCCGGTTGCCTCAGCGTTAGTACTAATATTATAAGGGGTATATCTTAGGGTTTGCAAATTTCTAGCTTTAATAACTCTTGCTTGAATACGAAGAGAGTCCTCACTTGGTATTGTATCATATAACTCTGTAACATGAAGGGTTGGTACTTCTACGGTTATATCCATTCTATCCAATAGAGGGCCTGAAATTTTTGCCTGGTATTGCTCAGAGCAATAAGGAGCTTTAGAACATTGTTGAGAAGGCGAAGTAAAGTAACCGCAACGACAAGGATTCATTGCGGCAATAAGTTGAAATTTAGCCGGATATTCAACATGTTGATTAACCCTGGCAATTTGTACTGACCCGTTTTCTAAGGGTTGTCTTAAAGAATCTAAAACATTTTTAGGAAATTCTGCTAATTCATCTAAAAATAAAATACCTCTATGAGCTAGGGTTATCTCCCCGGGTAAGGCTTTTTTACCGCCACCAATTAAAGCCTGCATGGAAGTAGAATGATGAGGTGATCTAAAAGGACGAATCTTTACTAAGGAAGAATTTTTTAATTTTCCAGCAATACTATAAATTAAACTAATTTCTAAAGACTCTTTATTACTGAGTGGCGGTAAAATACTATTTATAGCAGCGGCTAACATTGATTTACCTGTACCCGGAGGTCCGATCATTAATAAATTATGTCCGCCACTTGCGGCTATCTCTAAAGCTCGTTTAGCTAAACCTTGTCCTTTAACTTCTGATAAATCATGAATTTTAGGAGAGATATTGTTTTCAGGAAGATTTGGTGAGCTAGTAGTTAAATTTTCTAAATTAATAGTATAAGTGCCTTGAAAGAAATTAATAATCTCCGTTAAATTATTTGCAGGTAACAATTCTATTTTATTATTTAACCACAGTACTTCGTTTAGTTGAGATTTTGGAAAAATCAAACCTTTCTGTTTAGCATTAGCATAAATTGAGGCAGCAAAGACGCCGTTACTGGCTTTTATTTCTCCATCTAATGCGATTTCTCCAAGTGCTAAATAATTGTATAATTCATCTAAGGGTAGTTTTTTTAGTGATGCTAAGATAGCTAAAGCTATGGGCAAATCAAAATGGCTACCTTCCTTACTTAAGTCTGCTGGAGATAAATTAACGGTAATTTTTTGATTAAATATATCAATTCCCATTGCAGAAAAGGCTGCTTTTAGGCGTTCTCTACTTTCTGCTACGGTTTTATCAGGTAATCCTACAATATTAAAAGAAGGAATACCTTTATTCATATGTACTTGTACATCAATTTCTTTAATCTCAAGACCTTCAAAAGCGATAGTTTCTATTCGTGATATCATTTTACCTCCCTATTTTATATTTTTAATCAAAGTATAAAATAAATTATATAGAAAACAT
>NZ_DBKDTU010000131.1:0-1959 GCF_055505085.1 Candidatus Hepatincolaceae symbiont of Strigamia maritima | reverse complement strand
GTTTTAATTCCTATAGTTGTTTTTAGGGCAGTTTTATTATCCAAATTAGAGATATTTTTTATTTTAGTAGGGGTATCATTTTTAACTAGTTTAGTTTTGTCATTATTATGTTTGATATTCTGGAGAAGTTTTAAAAACCTTTCCATATCTAAGGGGATTTTTCAATGTTGTTATAGTTATTTTAATATTGGATGGTTTGGAATTCCTATTGTATATACACTTTGGGGAGAAAATGAAGCTACTACAATGACAACCCTTTATATAGGTGGAATGTTATTTGGGCATACAGCTGGGTACTTTTTTATTAACAAACAATCAAATACAAAATTTATTTATACTTTTTTAACTTTATTTAAAAATCCTAGTATATATGCTATTATTTTTGGCTTTTTATTATCTTATTCATATAAATCTATTATATTAGAACATAATGTTATAGACGCTATATTTTCTATTGTTCTACCACTCACATCTCTTATGGGAATGTCTTTAATCGGAATGAATCTTTATGGAATTGTTATTAAGGACATACCGTGGAAAACAGTGCTACTGTTTTTATTATCTAGAATAGGTCTTTCTGTATTAGTAGTAGGATGTTTTATTTTTTTCTTAATGAAATTACAAGTACTTAGTTTATCGCAAATCTATGTGTATTCTTTAATTTCTGTTTTACCAATAGCTGCTAATATTGTTGTTTTTACATATAATAAAGATTCTAAAAACAAAATACTAGAAACTTTATTATTATGCTCTACTATTTTATCTTGTTTAATTTTATGCATCTTTCTTTTTATATGGCAATAATATTAATAATTTTACTATTTAAAATAGTATTAAGATACTGTGCAACTAAAGTAGCATTTTCACCGTTAATACTAATAACTAACATAAACTCTAATAAGGAATTGCTATTTCTACATAATATATTATCTCTGCTAAGATTGCATCTACAGTTTTTTTGATATATTGAGTACTTTTAAAAGTAGGAATTGCTACTATAATTTTTAGCATTATTTTATAACTCTTGATGTTGCATAACTTTATTTAATTTCAACTTTAAGTTATGTTTATTCAGTAAGGTAATAATTTCCTGTTCAATTAAGATTTTTAAGGATTTATCTTGCATTTTATTATAAAAAGCATGATCTTTAATATACTCCTTCAGTTTTTGGGAATTAGTATTACTAATATTCATAAATTCTACATATACTTCACCAACCTAGGCATTTTTAAGCTTAATAATAAGTTCTTCAATTTTACTAATATCTTCTATATAATTAGCCAAGATTTGCCCACTAAAGGCATAGGTTATGAACCCAGCTTTGCTTAATGACTCTAATGTATTAAGCCTATTTTTAATCAGCGGTGCTTTTAATTCTATTGCTCTTCCTACTGCATTATTATCTGTGGTAATAGTAAAACCTATTTCTACATTAGCTAATTGTTTAAAAAGCTCAAGATCTCTGTAGATTAGAGAGTTTTTAGTTAAAGTACTAATTTTACCATCATGATTATACTCTATTAACTTCTTTAGAATATTTCTAATTAAGATTCTTTCTTTTTTTTAATTCTCATCAACTACCAACGCATCTACTCCTAAAAAATCAATTTTAACATTAAAATAATCAATATTCTCAAGTGTTTTTAATTTTTTTTCATAACTCAGTTCTTGTTTAGTTATTGTAAATATTTTAAGCTTTAGGTATCAATATTAGTACTATCTTTAATAACTATCTTGCCTTTTTCTCTTTTTACCTGCCTAGCATCAACACAGCATATTTTACAATCCCATAGGCAAATTGAAGTTATATTCCAAGTAATATACAACTTAGTATTATATTCTCATATCGTCTCTCCAATTTTTTTAATTCAACTGTTCTCCCATATACTTTACATAATAAATACACTAATTGATTTATTATAATAATATTATTTATATAATATTAAAAACAATCATTA
>NZ_DBKDTU010000130.1:0-1969 GCF_055505085.1 Candidatus Hepatincolaceae symbiont of Strigamia maritima | reverse complement strand
AAAGAATTAATATTTTTAGAAAAATTTTTGATAGATATCAAATTTTATTTTATTTACATATTAAGGCTGCTAAACTTAATTATAGGATTATTGAAATTCCTACTATTCGGACTTATTCTAAGGGAAAAACTATTACAAAGATTAAAGTTTTTGATCTTTGGAAATTTATAGTTTTAATGTATGAATTAGCTCTAAAGCAGCTTGATCCTAAGAATTAGAGCCTAGTTATATGATAAGCCACAGGTGGTAGTACGCTAACAAGAAACAGAGTAAAAAATAGAAATTAGCTATAGTGATTAAGCTTAGTAACTTATAATAATTGGGTTATAGGTGTAAATAATTTATAATAAGAAAAAGGATTAGGATAAAGGCTACTCCGATAATAATATTAAGGATTAGATAATTCAATGCAAAAAGAATATGATGTAATTATTATTGGTGCCGGAATTTACGGTCTTTACCTAGCTAATAAATTTAGCTCTTTAAAAAAGCAAGTTCTAGTTTTAGAAATAGAAAAACAACCCTTTATGAGAGCCTCATATATCAATCAGGCAAGAGTACATAAGGGGTATCATTATCCTCGGAGCCTTTCTACTGCTAAAAAAAGTTTCTATTATTATGAAAAATTTAATCATGATTTTAGTTTTGCAATTAATAATAAATTCCAAAAAATTTATGCTCTTTCTAATAATTTTTCTTATACTTCAGCTAAAAATTTTTTAGAGTTTTGTAAAGCAGCAACTCTTCCTGTTGAAGAAATAGCAACTAGTAAATATTTTAACTCTCAAACTATTGAACGGGCTTTTTTATGTAATGAAACTTCCTTTGATGCGACCTTAATTGCTAATTTTCTTAGTACTTCTGCCAAAGATAATGGTACTAATTATAAATTTAACACCAAAATTAGTAGTATTACCTTAAAAGGTACTAAGTTTTATATAGAAACAACAGCTAAAGATATCTTTAGTTCTGTCTGTATAATTAATGCAAGTTATGCCAATGTAAATCAAATTTTAACTATGTTAGATTTTAAGACCTTTAATTTAAAATATGAAATTTGTGAAATAATTCTTTGTAATGCTTCGGATCAATTAGCAGAAGTAGGAATTACCGTAATGGATGGTCCTTTTTTCTCTTTAATGCCTTTCGGATTAAGTAATTATCATTCTTTAAGTGCTGTAAAAATTACTCCGCATTTAACTTCTTATGAGAATAAACCTACCTTTAGCTGTCAGGCACATAATCAGAATTGTAACTCAACTATGCTTGATAATTGTAACTTTTGTGTAGCTAAACCGGAAACAGATTTTATCTATATGCAACAACTTACTAAAACTTATTTGAAAGCAGATATTACACTGCAATATGAAAAATCACTCTTTACAATAAAACCTGTGCTAAAAAACTCAGAAATTGATGATAGCAGACCGACCATTATTAAACAGTTCTCTAACAACCCTATCTTTATCTCAGTTTTATCAGGAAAAATTAACACAATTTATGATCTAGATGAGATTTTACTATGAAACCATTTATAAATAAAGAACATGCTTTTATATCTTTAATTGTTTATGTCTATAATGCTGCAGAAATAATAGAAGAAAAAATATTGCAATTATACCGGTTCTTAGATATGAAATTTTTGAATTTTGAAATTATTATTATTAATAATGCTAGTAAGGATATTTCTCAAGCAATTGTTAATAATATGAAACAGCAATACAATTTTACCCATAAAGTTTATTTACTAAATTTAAATAACAGATATCATCACGAAATTGCCATGCAAGCAGGTATTGATGCATCCATAGGAGATATAGTTTTCCAAATAGAAGATATTAATTATAATTTTGATACCAATATCATTTACAGTATGTATCAAAAATGTATAGCCGGCTCAGACATTGTATTAGCAGTTCCTAAGAATGCTCCTATTAATCCTAAATTATTTTATAAATTGTTAGGAAAA
>NZ_DBKDTU010000129.1:0-9502 GCF_055505085.1 Candidatus Hepatincolaceae symbiont of Strigamia maritima | reverse complement strand
AAGTATTTCCTCCGTAAAGAATAGAATATATAGGTATTTCTTTCCCAAAAGCTGTTAAATAATCTAAAGAATTTGTTAATGCAAAAATAGAAGCTAGTTTATTGTTATTAGTAATTAAAGTTGTTTGAAAAAATTCTTTAATAGTTGGAATACTATTAATATCCTCTACATAAGGGGATAATTGGTCTAACAAGTGTTCTTGAAAATTTTTATTAATTTTTGCATTAGTTGGGAATGTTACACATATATTAAGTATAATTGCAAAATATAGTAATTTTTTCATTAATTTATTCTCCCTATATTACCATGTGCTCTTAGATCTTATAATAACATATTTTTTATTCAAAAAATATGTTATTATAAGTACGAAATTTTAATAATCTTGCTTAGAGTAAAAGTATAGTAATAATCTGTAGCTGTTCCTAACTTAAGATTTTAAAAGTAAGAGATGATATATAAGATAATTTATGGCTTTATTAGAGCAGAACAGCTTTATTAGACTCTAAGGAGAATAAGAATATATAAAAAGAGTAATTTATGGAGTGTTGGTATAAAAATATAAGGATACTTAACAAGGTAGGATCTAAATTTCTTACTTATAGTATAGAAAAAGTATTTTTACCAGTAGCGTCTTCCTTTAGATTCTCGGTGGGAGCAAGTATTCTGCCTGAGTTTGGTAAACGAAGCAATAAAGTATCTATTTTTCTTTTGGCTACTAAAAATAAAATTAACTCTTCTTCGGTTAATTTTCCTGCGGAAGGTAATTTTACAGTAGCAGGATTAACTTGTTTCCCGTTAATTATAACTTCATAATGTAAGTGTGGTCCAGTAGCTCTACCGCTAGCTCCGACATATCCTATAATTTCTCCTTGTTTAACTCTTTTCCCAATTTTAATATTTTTATGTAGACGATTCATATGAGCATAGGCTGTTTCTAAGTTATTATTATGCTTGATTCTAATGTAATTTCCAAAACTACCAACCCACCCGGCTATACGTATAACCCCGTCTCCTGAAGAAAAAATAGGAGTTCCTACCGGTGCTGCAAAGTCTATACCTTTATGAAAAGCAGTATAACCAAGAATAGGATGCAATCTCATGCCAAAACCTGAGGATAAACGAAATGCTGCTTCAACTGGGGTTTTAATAAGAGTTTTCTCTACGGTCTTTCCATCGGCAGAATAATATTGATTATTATATTGATAAAAAGATATCCCTTTCTGTGATAATTTTAAAGAGGCATGAACTATATTATTACATTCTAGAAGTTCATTATATTGATTATAATTACAAGTAAAGAGTACTTCTAAGGAATCGTTTTTTTGTACATCCCTTTGAAAATCAACATCCCAAGAAAAAGCCTTAGATAACTCTGTAATGATTGATTTGGGGATTCCGGCATCAACTGCAGAAGTATACAGACTATCTTTTACATAAATTTGTTTTTTAATAATATATCTTTTTAATCTTTTTTCTTGTTTATAAGCTATTAAATTATAAGTAGGATCTGATTCTATAATGATGTCATAACTAGTGTTGACATTGATAGAAATTTTTTGAATTTTTTGGTAGTCCCATTCTTTAGAATTAGCAAAGGTTATCTCAATAATTAATCCTGGCTTTATAGTATTTACGTTATAGATTTGTTTGATTTTTTCTAATACTGAATAAGCAGTTTGAGAGTCCACATTATTTGCGAGCAATAAGGAAATAAAATTTTGTCCTTCTTCTATAATAAAGGTATTTTTATAAAATTTAACAGATTTAAAAAGCTCAGCATTACTTATTTTATCTAAAACTTTTAAGTAGCTTAAGAAGGTAGCATTATTTCTAAAAAGATTACTCTTAGAGAAAAAAACAGTATAGTTATTATAAAAATAGATTGAACCTAGTAATAAATAAGAAAAAATTGCTATCAATAAGCCTGTTTTATAGAAATTATTAGTAATCCATATAAACAAATGTTTGAAATAATTTTTTACTAGAAATAGAGAGTGTAATATAATGTTAATCACTAATGGGCTTTGTGTTTTAATAAAAATTGCTTCTTTTAAGATAATTTTATAAAAATAAATAATAGTTAATTTTATGAACCTAATCATTCTAAATATATTTTTTAAAGTACGCAACCAAAACTTTATACTAAACAATGATATTATGCTTATATAAAAAATTTTGCATACCAAATAGATAAAGATTAAAATATTTGTAATAAAGGTTAAATAGTTAGTGAAGAGCTGTTGTAATTTGTGCAAAATATATTGAGAAATAGGTTTAATTTTAAAGATTACAAATAAAAAATAAAAACTTATTTGGCTGTTAATATAATGAATAAAATTAAAAAGATTATGAAGAAATATATCTAAAAGTTTCCTTATAATAAAGAATGGATTAATCATAATAAAGTTTAGTAATAATTTTGGAACTACGTTTAAGTGATAAATAGCAGTATAAAGGTTAGGAGCTAAATTATTTAAGTTGTTAAAAACAAATAGCTGTAATTTAAGTAGGAAACTATATATTAATACTATTAATTTTAACATTAGAAAGACGTAATAAATGATTGCTTGAAAAATGATTCCTAAAGTAATAAAAATAGTAAGATAAAGATTTTTATACAACCCTTTTAATAAATAAAATAAAGTTATCACGATTACGCATAATATTTTATAAAATGTAATTATAAATATTTTACAGCAAACAGTTATAAAAAAGCCAATCTTAAGTATAACTTTATAACTACGTATTAATAAAAAACTTAAGATCATAGTGCTTATTTTATAAATAATATAAAGTAAGTAGCTAATTATGCTACATAGACCCTTGATTATAATACTAAGTATTTCTAATCTCTGTTTTAAGAATTGTAATAAATTGCTCACTTATTTAATAGATAATCCGTTTATACAAATAATTAGTATACCATAATAAGGTAAAATTATATAAAAAGTAATCTAATTTTTTTGGATATAACAGAATATCTCGGTGTGTTTAGAGAAAATAAATTGGTCTATAGCAGTAATATTTTTAATACTAAGGGTTGTATTTGCTTGTAATAAATTTAGATCATAAAAAAAGCTTTTAGCATTACAGGAAATATAAATTATATGCCGTACTTTAGTGGAATGGAGTAGTTGTTTTATTTGGGCGGTTGCTCCAATCCTCGGTGGATTTAAAATTATCGTATCATATAAATCTAATTCAGAACTTAATAGAGGATTCTTAAAGAGATCTCTTGTTGTTGCACTAATATGAGAACTTTGAGAATTATTAATATTTTGTACTGCAGTAGCATTTTCTTCAAAAGCATCTACTTTTAAGATTTTAAGGTTTTGATGTTCTGTAAATAAAAAAGAAAAAGTTCCTAATCCTGCAAAAAGGTCGGCAATTTTTAAACTATTATTGGTATATTGTAAAACTAATTGTTGTAGTAGATTTTCCCCAAAAACTGATGCTTGTAAAAAACTATTACTGGGAAAATCTACCTTATGTGTATTAACTAAGAAGTAAGGTTTTTCTTTAATGATTATAGGTTCTAACCCAAGTGTTGTTTTTAAATAAATACTATTAAACAGCGGATTTTCCGTTAAAATGCTTAAATTTTTTAAAAAAGTTAAATTTATTTTAAGTATAGGATTGTCTATTACTAAGTTAATTTTTTGGTTAAGTTCCGTAATAATAAATTTGGTTTCAGTGTTATTTACTTTAAGAGTTTTTATATATATTGCCAAGAGATTAAGACACTGATTAATGTTTGTGCTTAAGAGGGGGCAATATTCAATATTTATAGTATTATTAGTGTGATATTGTTTAAATCCCAGTTTAGAATCTTTACTACTAAAAACTACTCTTCTCCTATGATGATAAGGGTTATCTAGAGTATGTAGAAAATCTATTTTAGTAGAATAGGGAAGTGCATATTTATCTATTTCTGATTGTAAAAGAGAGAGTTTATAAGTTATATAATCGTCTTTAGGTAGATGTTGTAATTTACAGCCACCGCAAATAGTATAGTATTTACAAATAGGTTGTTGATGTTTTACAGATTTTTTAAGAAAATTATATTTTTTAGCAATAAAGTTTTTGTATGGTTTTTTTTGGCCGAGGATCTTCTTACTTGGGACATACTTATTTAGGGAATACTTTTGGGGTTTATTTTGCAAGAATTTTTGATATGAATTACTAACAATATTATGTTCCTTAGAATGACATTCACTAATTTCTACTATGTCTCCGCTCATAGTAAAGGGAACTTTAAGATTAGCAGTAATTTTATTGTTAGTCTCAGAAGCCATTTTATCGGCAATACCGTCAGCATTTTCATCTAAAGAAGTTATAGTAATAATTATTGGTAAAGTATGTGCGATCATTGCTATTGTATTAGCTAAAGAGTAGTTAATTATGTGCTTATAATAATAGCTATTTAGAAATAAGTAAAGTTTAAAAAGTAAGCTTGAGATTTATATATAATCACCATATAATAAAAGCTATGGAAAATAAAAATACTAATATTATAGAACCGCAAATATATACGCTCACAAATGGTTTCAGGGTGGTTCTTGATTATATCCCTTATGTAAAAACAGCATGTATTGCTATGTTTGCCGGAGTTGGTGCTAGAATTGAAACCAAAGAGAATAATGGTATATGTCATTTTTTAGAACATATGATTTTTAAAGGAACTAAAACTAGAAATAATTTCCAAATATCTGAAGAAATAGAAAATCGTGGCGGGTACATTAATGCTTGGACTTCTAAAGAAAAAACCACTTGGTATGCTAAAGTAATGAGCCAAGATAATGAGTTAGCTTTAGAAATTTTAGTAGATATAATTAAGAATTCTATTTTTCCCATTGAAGAATTAGATAAAGAAAAGAATGTTATTTTACAGGAAATTAAACAAGAACAGGATAGCCCAGAAGATCTTGCTTATAATTTATTTAGTAAAATTGCTTATAAAGATAATGCAATTGCTTTACCAATTTTAGGACCTAATGAGAATATTCTAAAATTTTCTCAAAATGATTTAATAAAACATTTACACACCTATTATAGTCCTAACAATATGTGTTTGGTGATTTCCGGTAATTTTAGTCATGACATATTCTTGTCAAAAACTAAAGAATTACTAGATGATTTTATAGCTTCTCTAACAGTAGATTCATTAAAATATGCCAAACCTAAATTTTATCAAGGCTTTGAGAGAATCATTAAGCCTGATCTACAACAAAATCATGTATTCTATGGGTGGGAGAGTTATTCTTATTTAGATAAAAAAAGTTATGTTGCAACTTTGTTTTCTAATATTTTAGGTGAAGGGATGTCATCACGCTTATTCAAAGAAGTTAGAGAAAAAAGAAGTTTAGTTTATTCGATTAATAGTTTTTATAGTTCATACCAAGATACAGGTTATTTAGGGATTCAAGCAGTCTGTGAACAAAGTAAGGTACAAGAATTGATTAATTTATTTAACAGAGAATTAGAAAAATTAGCAACTAGTGATATTCTGGAAATAGAACTAGAAAAAGCCAAAAAGCAAACTATTAGCGATTTATTTATGGATCTTGAGAGTACGTATATAAGGTGTGAAACTTTAGCTGAGGATCTCTTAAATTTTGGTAAAATCTTAAAAATAGAAGATGTTATTCAAGATATCAATAAGGTAACTATTGCTAAATTAAAACAATTTGCAGAGGATTCATTAAATAAAGGCAAAGCAATTGCAGTGATTAGTAATTAAACTAAGGTAACTCTTTAGCAGTTATTTATAAGAAAACTAATGTTTTTTGGATTACTAATTTAGTAGTGCCATAAAATTATTACAAGTGTAATATTTTTGGGAGAAATATAATAGTTTGAAAGCTTAGAACAAACTAGGAGAGAAGGCTTTAGTATATCGCTGTAATGCTAACTACTGAGTAAACTTAGTATTTGCCTAACCGGATTCACCATAACAAAGAGAATACTTGCTGAAAGATACAGTATCTGCCTAAGAGCAGTGGTTATTTTTTATTTAGGATAAAAATAACTAACATCCCAAGTAATATTAATATAAAAGATGGTACAGATGCTTGTACAATGTTATCATTATTAGCCAAATAAAATGTTTTAATAGCAAGGGTATCAAAGTTAAAAGGTCTTAAGATCATAGTGGCAGGTAATTCTTTAATACTATCAATAAAAACCAAACAAAAACCTACTAATAAAGACTTTTTTAATATAAAAATATCTACTTTAAATAAACTAACTAACTTATTTTGTTTTAATGAAGTTAATATCTCATGAAGATTATTATTTTTCAAATATACTACTTCTACACTATTTATAGCCAAGGCTATAAACCTAATTGTATAGGCAAAAATAACAGTTAGAAAGCTACTTTTAAATATAAATCCTAAGTTATCATTAATTAAACTTCCAACTGAATTTACATACGTAAATAATACCAGAATGCCGACAGCCACTAAACTTCCAGGCAATGCATAACCGCAGCCTACTAAAAATAACATAGTATCGGATAACTTTCCCTTAATAATTTTGCTAATATAGACTATTAATAGAGCCATAAAAACAATAATTATTGAGGAACTACCTGCTAGCAATAAGGTATTCCATAGAGCAGTAATAATTTCTTTATCAAGCAAATGAATATTTTCTATGAAATTAAAGGTAAGGATTATAAAAGGTAAAAAAAATGAAACTCCAAAAACCAAAATACACCAAGAGAAAGCAAATATATTTTTATAAGTGTTAAGTTGTTTGGTAATATTAATATTCTTAACATTTACCTTAAATTGGTAAAGTTTATTATTTCTGGAAAATTTTTCTATCCCTATTAAAATAATAACAAATCCTAGTAAAAATATTGCAAGGAAAATTGCACTATGAATATCTCCGAAACCATCCCATGCTCTAAAAATACCAACACTAAAAGTATCAACCCCAAAATAATCAACTACTCCGTACTCACTTAAGGTTTCCATTAGAATTAAAGATATTCCCATAATAATAGCAGGTTTAGTAATAGGTAAAATTAATTTGAATATTAAAGTAGTTTCTTTAATATTCAAAGAGTTTGAAGACTCTAAAAGGTTATTAAGACTATACGTAAAACTTGTTCTAATTAGTATATATAGGTATGGAAATAAAGCACAAGCTATTATCCAGCCTGCAAAATATATATTTAGAATGTCTAAATTATAATTAGTACCTAATCCTATAATTTGTAATATTTTGTGTAATAATCCTTCATATTCAAAAAACATCACATAGGCAAACCCCATGATATAAGTTGGGATACTTAAGGAAAAAATAAAAGCCTTACAAAAAAAACTACCCATAAAAAATTTATATCGTGTAACAATAAAAGCTGTAGGCAGTGCAAGTAGAAAACTAAATAATGCTACTAACAAACATAGTAATAAGGTATTACTAATATATTGATTTAGTTTAGTTTGTTGAATATGCTTAATAAGAACAGTATTTAAGTTTAAAGACTCAGAAAAAATAGCCACAAGGGGACTCAGTAACAAAAGTACCAGCCCCACATTAAGTAATATCAGCCAATTATTTTTTACATAATAATATAGCTGCAAACTAGGTTATCTCCACCCTGCTATATCAAATATTTTAATTGCCTCTGCTTGATAAGCATCAAGGCTTTTTAGAGCAGAAGTATTTTCCTTAAACTTACCAAATCCTTCTAAGGTTTTATTCCATTTAACCTTAGAATTAACAGGATATTCAAAATTAGTATTCATATATTTCTTTTGTATCTCTTCAGATAGAATAAATTCTATGAATAGTATTGCATTTTCTTTATTTTTAGCATGGGATGTTACTCCAGCTGCTGAAATATTTATATGAGTTCCGGTAGTTGCTTGATTTGGGAAAAATACTTTTAAATTTTTAGTAAAATTTCTTTCCGTATCCTCAGTAGAATTAATCATTTGCCCAAGGTAATAAGTATTAGCAATAGCAAGTTCTCCTTTTCCGCTAGAAATTGCCCGTAGTTGATCTCTATCGTTACCCTTTGGAGTTCTTCCAAAATTACTTACCATTCCATTAGCCCACTTCATCGCCTCTGCTTTACCAGTAGTACTAATTAAGAAAGCTAGTAAAGATTGATCATAAGCATTATTAGAAGATCTTACTAAGATCTTACCTTTCCACATAGGATTAGTTAAAGCTTGATATGTAGTTAAACTTTTTGGATTAACTTTATCACTATTATAAATAATAACTCTTGCTCTTTTTGTAACAGGGAAAATCTGACTATTGGTATCCCTTAATTCAATAGGAATACTTGCATCTAAAGAGGCAGAGAATACACTTTGTAATAATCCTAATTGTTTAGCCCTATAAATATTAATAGCATCTGATGTTATTAATAAATCTGCAGGCGTATTTTTGTTTTCACTTTCTAATTTTTGAATTAAACTAGCACTCTTTCCTTGCAGAACATTAACCTTAATCCCTGTTTTCTTTTCAAATTCTTTAACAATCTCATTATCCACAGGATAATGCCTTGAAGTATATATATTTAATTCCTTTGTAGTTGCAAAAGCTACTGTGGTTACAAATATAAACAACATACTTTTTATAATAATACTTTTTAACATTATAATAACTCCTATTTTATTACGTTGATTTGATTAAAATATACATAAATTTGTGTATTATCTTTAAAATTACCTTCTTTAAAAGATATACAGTTTAGTAAATTACCTTTAATATTTACTAGGACTTCACTAAAATGACCTAAAAAATCTGATTTTATAATATCACCCTTAATACTTCCCTTAACCTCATCATAAGTTAAGCTAATGCTCTCCGGTCTAATCATAATTTTATATTTTTTATTTTCTACTAATTGTTTATTGGTTTTAATTTCCCCTAAATTACCAAGAAAATTCCCGTTAACAAAAGCTCCGTCTAAAAAATTAGCTTTGCCCAAAAAATTAGCTACATACTCATTAACAGGATTTTTATACATGTTAATCGGACTATCAATTTGTAAAAGCTCACCATTTTTAATAATTGCTATTTTATCAGATAAAGCAAAGGCTTCTTCCTGATCATGAGTTACAAATATGGCTGTAATATTATTATCTTTAATTATTTCTTTAATCTCATGTCTTAAAGTAATTTTTAAATTTTTATCTAAACTACTAAAAGCCTCATCAAACAAAATAATTTTTGGCTTCATCACTAAGATTCTTGCCAAAGCAACTTTTTGTTGTTGCCCTCCACTTAATTCATAAGGGAAAAAACTAATAATATCTTGAATTTTTAACTTCGTAATAACCTCTTCAAGCAATTGAGCTTTATAAATTTTTTTTAAATGGGAAATTCCGAATGCAATATTGTTTAGGACATTCATATGCGGAAATAACGTACATTGTTGAAATATAATCCCTATTCCTCTATTTTCAGGGTTCACAAGCATCCTATTTCTATAAACATACTGATGAGAGATCGGAAGAGCGGTTCAGCAGGAATG
>NZ_DBKDTU010000128.1:0-9540 GCF_055505085.1 Candidatus Hepatincolaceae symbiont of Strigamia maritima | reverse complement strand
TCCATAGAGCCTCAATTTATATTATAATATGCATTAGCAAAGAATAAAAAGTATATTTTATTAGTGTAGCACTAGGAGAAATTATGAAAAATATTATGCAAATGATGCAAAAGGCCCAAGAGTTTCAAACTTCCATGGAGACTTTCCAAAAAACTTTTGAAGCTTCTCAATTTATAGGTTCCTCAGGCGGAGATTTAGTTAAGGTAACTATTAAAGGCAACGGTGATGAAATTGCTAAAATAGAAGTTGATGACAGCTTAATTAAAGTAGAAGATAAAGATATGATGACAGATTTAATTGCCGCAGCCTATAACGATGCCAAGAAAAAAGCTACTTTAGAACATAAAGAAAAAATGAAAGAGCTAACCGGTGGGCTTTCCCTACCAGGAGGCATAAAAATTCCCGGGTTATTTTAGTTTTTTATTATGCATAACAACCAACTTTTTAATGATATGCTGGCTTTACTAGGTAGACTTCCCAGTATAGGACCTAGAAGTGCCAGAAGAATCCTAATTGATTTAATTAAACGCAAAGAGCAAGTGTTGTTCCCTTTAATTGAACATTTAAATGGTTTGTATAGTAAGGCCTTAGTATGTTCAAGCTGTTTTAATATAGATGTTACTAATCCCTGCTCTATTTGTACTTCAGAAAATCGCAATAAGAGTATTGTATGTGCTGTTGAAGATATTTCTGCTCTTTGGGCAATTGAGAGAAGTAAGGCATATAACGGTTTATATTTTGTATTAGGTGGTACTTTATCGGCATTACACGGACAAAACCCTACTACCCTTAATATTCCTGTGCTCTTAGAGCGTATTAATACTGAGCAAATTGGCGAGCTCATTCTGGCAACCTCCCCCACAGTAGAGGGACAAACTACTGCTCATTACATTCATGACTGTTTAAACAATAACCAGATTAAAACTACTATGTTAGCTCAGGGCATTCCTATCGGAGGAGAAATTGATTATCTTGATGATATCACCTTAAATACTGCTATAAATTTAAGAAAAAATCTTTAAATCATTGTATTTTATATAACCATAGAAAGTAGGAAATTATCATGCCTAAATTACTAGCAATATCATTTTATCCTAATAAACTTTTAACTACCAAAGCCAATTTTATAGAAGTTATAGATGATAGTATTAGAGAATTAGCAAAAGATATGCTCTTGACTATGTATGAGAATAAGGGTATTGGTTTAGCAGCAAATCAGGTTGGAGTGCTAAAGCAACTGATTGTAATAGATTTACAAAAAGACGAATTTCGGCAACCTTTAATTCTAATTAATCCCAAAATACTTAATAAATCTCAAGAATTATCAAGTTATGAAGAAGGATGTTTATCACTACCTTTTGTTAAAGCAGAAATCCAAAGACCTGCTATCATTGAAATTTTTTATTTAGATTTAGAAAATAATGAGCATACTCTTCAAGTCGAGGGGTTATTAGCAACTTGCATACAACATGAAGTAGATCACCTAAATGGTATTTTATTTTTTAAACATTTATCTAAACTCAAAAAAGATTTACTATTAAAAACATATAATAAGGAACGTAAAGCTAATAAAAATAAAGGCATTGAACTTAAAACTCCTACAGCAGAACATTCCGAATGAAAATAGGTTTTATGGGAAGCCCTCTTGTTGCGGCTATGATTCTAGAAAATTTATTAAAGCACGATATTAAGATTTATAGCGTGTATACTAAAAAAGCAAAACCATCAGGCAGAGGACATAAAATTACCCCAAGTCCGGTTGCAAAAATAGCTCTAAAGCATAATATTTCCCTCAAAACTCCTAAATCTTTAAAAACAGATGAGTTTATTCAAGAATTTCAAGCAATCGCTTTTGATTTAGTTATTGTAGTAGCTTACGGCTTAATTCTTCCGCCAAAAATTCTTGCAACACCTAAGTACGGTTGTATTAACGTACATGCATCTCTTTTGCCTAAATTTAGAGGTGCAGCACCTATTCAACGTGCTATAGAATTCGGAGAGAAAATAACCGGTATCACTATTATGCAAATGGATAGCGGTTTAGATACAGGCGATATTTTACTAACAAAAGAACTTCCTATTACCACCACCACTACAGCAACAGATTTATTTCAACAATTACCTATTGTTAGCACAGAATTATTATTAAAGGTCCTTCCCCTAATAGAACAACAGAAACTAACTCCTATCAAGCAAGATAACTCTTTAGCTACCTACGCTCAAATACTCTCAAAGGACGAGGGTAAAATTAATTTTTCAGAAACAGCTTTAACAATAGAGAGAAAAATTAGAGCTTTTAATCTTTTTCCAACTTCCTTTTTCTTATATAATAATGAATTAATTAAAGTAATTTCTGCAGAGATAGTAATTATGGATACTAAGAATTATCAATACGGAGAAGTAATAGATGCAGAGAATATAGTAATAGCTACTAAACAAAATGCTCTTAAACTTAACAAATTACAAAGACCAGGTAAAAATCCTTTGTTATTTCAAGAATTTCTCAAGGGTTTTATTATTAAAAAGGGAACTATCTTACAATAAATTTAACTAACTATGAAAACTATCAATGCAATCTAACTCTAATAATTCATACCAACACAAGGGTAAGATGGGGAGGATCCTCTGCCCAGTTTGTGAAAATAATAATAATAAATTTCTCTACAGCCTCAAAAGAATTTCTACAATCTATAAACTTCTACAGTGTAATAATTGCTCCTTAGTATTTTACGATTATCATGCTCTTAAAATTCAAGATTTTTATCTTGATGAGCATTACTTTGAGACACCCTCAAATAATAATGCTTTATCAACCAATCATAAATCCTATGAAGCAACTAGTAATTTTTTATATAAAGAAAAACAAATTAGAAAAAACTTATTAACTTCCCCTGAGTATACCAGTGTGTTAGATATTGGTTGTGCTACGGTTATTTTTTAAAGGTTCTTCAAGATAATAATTATTACAATGTAGAAGGTAGTGAAAGTAACTCTTTTGCTTGTAAAAAAGCCCATGAATTATTGGGTAAAGAAATTACCAACGGCTTCTTTGAGTAGGGAGTTACCCTAATAACTCCTTTAATTTAGTTACAGGCTTTCAACTAATTGAGCATATTCCTAACCCTAACAACTTTATTAGTAATATATATAATGTCCTGAAAAAAGATGGATTATTAGTTTTATGCACCGGTGATATATTATCTCAATTAAGTAAAATCTTAGGTAAGTATTGGCATTACTATTTATTACCGGAACATATTATTTATTATAGTAAAAAATCTATTACTTATCTTTTAGAAAAACAGGGATTTAAAGTACATAAAATAGTTGATGAAAATGCTCCTTATTCTTTAGGATATCTCTTTTGGAAAATCAACCGTATTTATTGTAATAATAAATTAACTTTTCTTGAGAAATTTATAGATAACACTGTAGGAAAATTAATCCTGCCAGTAAATTTTTTTGATTTTTTTGATATGTTAACCGTTTATGCATATAAAAAATAATAAATCATAAAAGTATAAATTTTTACTTAATTTTCCGGTAACTTTTATATATACTATTTATATAGTATTCTTAATGATTCTTTTTGGAGTTTTTATCATGAAATATATAATAATTGCGTTATGTGCATTAACCTCTTTTGCTTATGCAACGGTAAGAGAACAAATTAAAATTGCTGGATCGGGTACAGTATATCCTTTTGCAATTGTAATTGCAGAAACCTTTGCAAAACTTAATAATCTTAAAACTCCGACTGTAGAAGCCATTGGGAGCGGAGCAGGACTTAAAATGTTTTGTGGCGGGGTTGGCTTTAAACATCCTGATATAGCTAATGCTTCACGTAAAATAACCCCTGCTGAATTAGTACTTTGTAGTTCTAATGGGATAAAAAATCCTATAGAAATCAATTTTGGTTACGATGCTATTAGTGTGGTTTACCCTAAATCTTTAGGAAAAGTACAATTATCTACTAAAGAGCTTTTCTTAGCTTTAGCTCAGGAAGTTCCTAATAAAGAAGGGAAAATAGTTCCAAATTTCTATAAAACTTGGGCAGATATTAACCCTACATTACCTAACACACCAATTAAAGTAATAGGCCCTATGGCGGGCTCCGGTACTAGAGATACTTTTTTAGAATTAGTAATGGATGCTGGATGTTCTCTTATTCCAGAAATCAAGAATCTTAGTAATAAGAAACAAAAAAAGAGAATATGTAACAATATTAGAACAGATAATGCTTGGATGACCTTAGGAGATAACTATATTTTGGTCTTAAAAAAGGTACAAGACTCTAAAGATACTTTTGGTATTTTAGGGTATAGTTTTTTTGAACAAAATAAAAATAAAGTAAATGCTGTAACTATTAATGGGGTTGAACCAAACACTGCTACTTTAAAAAATAAAACCTACCCGCTATTTAGACCGCTTTTTATGTATGTAAAAAAAGAGCATCTTAAATTAGTAAAAAACTTACCGGATTACATAAATTATATTGTTAGTAGTAAGGTTATGGGTACTAATAGCTATTTAATAAAAAAAGGATTATTAACTTTAGATAAAAAAGAATATAATCAGGTAAGCATTCAAGTTAAAGCAGCTTTAAAAACAAAGTAAATGAATTTTATTATTTTTATACTACTTGCTATAATATTTATTATAGTCTATAAGTTATTAATTAAAAAAGCTACCAACGTTTTTAGTAATAGCTCTACGTATAAAAGTTCACAAATTAACTACTATAGGTATTATTTGTTATTATGGCTAATAATACCTGCTCTCTTTATTACTTTTATTTTTAATTTATCTGCCGACTTTATCATTAAGCATCTCTTAATCGCTGGATTATCTCCAAATCTTATAGATAAAACTGACCTTAAAGATTTATTTATTAATATTAAAAATTGTATCTTTTTTATTAATCAGCACAAAATAGAGCAGTGTGCTTTATTAGATGCAGATAACTATGATTTATTATTAGCATTATCCAGACAATATCTTTACTTAAAGCATAATTTACTCACTGCAGCTTACATAGTATATTCTATAGCTACTTTAATCATATTTTATTTTATTTATAAACGCTTAAATTCTAAGAGCAACTTCCAAAAAAATATTGAACGTATTGTTGAGTCCGGTTTATTATTATTAGCCTGTATTGCAATATTAACAACTCTAGGGATAATTTTATCTTTATTAATTGAGACCATTCATTTCTTTAAAGCAGTACCAATTCTTAACTTTTTATTCGGATTAAGGTGGGCACCGGAAAACGAATCTGATATTATCCATAGTTTCGGGCTTATTCCTTTATTAAACGGTACTGTATTAATTACTTTTATAGCAACCTTTATAGCAGTTGTTATTGGAGTTACTTCAGCAATTTATATGTCTGAATATTTAAGTATCAGATTTAGAAGAATCATCAAGCCATCCCTTGAAATTTTAGCAGGAATCCCTACAATTATTTACGGCTTCTTTGCAGCCATTACTGTGGGTCCTGCTTTAGTAAATTTCTTTGATTATTTTAATATTGAATTCTCTTCAGAAGGAGCTTTGGTTGCTGGTATTATTATGGGTATTATGATTACTCCTTTAATTTCCTCTATTAGTGATGATGTATTATGTGCAATCCCTGATAACATTAGGGAAGGAGCTTTAGGCGTAGGTTCTATGAAATATGAAATGATTTGTAAAATTTTATTACCCTATGCCATGCCAGGCATTATGGGTGGTATCCTTTTAGCAATTTCTAGAGCAATCGGAGAAACTATGATTGTAGTAATGGCTTCAGGACTTGCTGCAAATTTAACGCTTAATCCTTTAAATTCAGTTACTACTATCACAACTCAAATAGTAGTTATGTTACAAGGAGATCAAGAATTTAATAATCCTAAGACACTATCTGCCTTTGCTTTAGGAGCAGTTTTATTTATTATTACTTTAATTTTAAATATTATTGCTATGCTAATTATTAACAAATATAAAAAGAAATAATAAAATGCGATCCCGTTATTTTTATGAAAAACTTTTACGTTTCTCAGGTATCTCTGCAATTTCCTTGTTATTTATGGTCTTATTATATTTATTATCTTCTATAGTAATGAACGGCTATACTTCATTTTATACTCACTATGTTACTCTGGAAATATCTTGGTCTGAAGAATTACTGATCACAAAAGATAATTCTGACCTACACTATGCCAATTATGATGCACTAATTGATAATGCTCTACAAAAAATTAAACCCCTTCAGGATACTTTTTATGATACAGATTATATTGTCAGTAATCATGCCTTTTTTCAATTAAAAAATCGTTTACTAACAAATAAGAATCTTCTTGGAACTACTGAAACATTAGATTTTTTGGTAAGTTCTGAGGTTGATATGTATTTAAAAAAGCATATATCTGCTGAAGAACTCTCTGACTCTATGATCATAGATTTTTTGAAAATTCTTAAAGAAAATCATAATCTCAAAAGCTCATTCAATAAGTTTTTCTTTACGAATAGTGATTCTAGCAGTCCTGAATTAGCAGGAATTAAAGCTGCAGTTATTGGCTCTTTATATACTATATTAATAACTATTGTATGCTCTTTCTGTATCGGTGTTGGAGCTTCAATTTATCTTGAAAAGTTTGCTTCCCAGAATAAAATTACCTCATTTATTGAATTAAATATCAATAATCTAGCCGCCGTTCCTTCTATTGTATTTGGTCTTTTAGGGTTGGTGATTACAGAGAAATTAGGATTAATTCCCAGATCAACTCCCTTATTAGCAGGGGTAATACTAACTTTAATGTCTCTACCTACTATTATTATTTCTAGTAGAATTGCTATTAGAGCAACACCTAAAACTCTTGAAGAAGCAGCCTACGGAGTTGGAGCTTCAAAACATCAGGTAGTATTTCATCATCTTTTACCGGTTGCAATGCCTGGAATTTTAACAGGTTTAGTAATTAGTATGTCCCGTGCTATTGGTGAGACTGCTCCACTACTATTAATAGGTATGGTTGCTTTTAACGAATCGGTTCCTACCGGAATTTTATCTGCTGCTGTTGTATTGCCTGTACAAATATTGTTATGGTACTCTATCCCTGATACAGGATTTTTAGAAAAAACATCCGCGGTGATTATGATCTTATTAGTATTTTTACTTTCGGTAAACGCTGTCTCAATTTATTTACGTAATAAGTTTGAAACTAAATTTTAATAAGGGGTTTAATTTTGTTAGGAAAACAAAAAATTAATGTTACTAACGTCAATGTGTTTTATGGAAAGAAACAAGCATTATTTGATATAAATCTTCATATTTTAGAGAAGCAGGTTACTTCTCTTATAGGTCCCTCAGGTTGTGGAAAATCAACTTTTTTAAGGTGTATTAACCGTATGAATGATTTAATAGAATATTGCTCAATTATCGGCTCTATTAAAATAGATGATTTAGAAATAAATTCTTCAAAAATAGATCCCGTAGATATTCGAACTAGAATAGGTATGGTTTTTCAAAAACCTAACCCTTTTCCTAAAACTATTTTTGAAAATGTAGCCTATGGGTTAAAAATTCACAGACTCTTTTCCTCTAAACAAGATTTGGTAGAAAAAGTAGAATTAACTTTAGACAGAGTAGGGTTATTAGAAGAGGTAAAAGATAGATTATACGAATCTGCTATGAAACTCTCCGGCGGACAACAACAACGCCTGTGCATAGCCAGAACCCTAGCTATTAATCCTGAAGTTATCTTAATGGATGAGCCTTGTTCTGCATTAGATCCTATTGCTACAGCTAAGATTGAGAGTTTAATTGAAGAATTATCAGAAAATTATACAATAATTATAGTTACCCATTCTATGCAACAGGCAGCAAGAATCTCAAAAAATACTGCCTTCTTTCATTTGGGTAAATTGATAGAATTTGGAAAAACCCAAGACATCTTTAGTAACCCAAAAGAAAAACGCACTGAAGATTATATTAGTGGTAGAATTGGTTAAGAAAGAGAAGGCAATTAAAATGATATTATACCGAAAACATATTGTAAAGTCTTATGATAATGAGTTAAATCTTTTAAATAAAAATCTAAACCTAATGTTAGAATTAGTTATTAAACATATGAATTTATTAATTGGTTCAATTCAAGAAAACTCTAAAGAAACCTCCGAATTCATTATAGAAGCAGATGCAGAGATAAACCAGTTAAATTATAGTATTAATGCTTTATGTATTAATATTTTTAGCTTAAGGAATCCTGTAGCTTATGATTTAAGATTAGTTTTTTCTTCAAGTCATATTTCTATAAATTTAGAGAGAATCGGTGATAATATTAAAAACGTCGCTAAACATCAGCTATTTTTGGCTTTCCACAGTAATAGTATTGAAATTAAATTTTCTGAAATGATGAATCTTTTACTGGATATGCTCACCCAACTTAAAACTTGTTTTAAAACCTTAGATATTAAGTTAGCTAATAACATTATTTTAATGGATAATACTATAGACACCTTATATCATGATATTGGGAGATTATCTTTAGTAAAAATTCAAAAATCTCCTGATAATATTAATTCTTATTATAACTATTTACTTATGGCACGCTATTTAGAACGTATAGGTGATCATATTGTGAGTATTAATAAATATATTAGATATATATCTCAGGGAAGATTTTAATTTTCTAACGATAATACCCTAATAATTAAGAAAAATACCAAACTTTCTATCGACTACGCCTCTTAGCAGTTGGAGTAGGTGCTACTTGTTGTGTTATTGCATTAGAAGTTGGTTTTATCTTCTCTTTATTAACATCAAGCACTTTACCCTCACTCATCGGAGTCTCATTCATTTCTTCAAGTAATTCAAGATAAGTATCATTTTTCTTAATAGAATCTATAGATTTAGGAGAAAATAAATTGTAAGAGAAACCTATTTTAAAGATATTTGCTGTAAAATCAAAATCTTGATTATAAGCACTAATACCGTTAATAGAGGTGTTATACCGTTGATATTCTATATTAAAATTAAAATAAGTACTAATTTTATAGTACAAACCTGCTCCGTAATTTATAACATCTCTGGGAAGCATTGACGTATCTTCCTCATAAAAATAATAAACTCTTAGAATTCCTACAAAAACATATGGTTGAAAATTATTAAATAAATCTGCTCCGAATTTGAGGTTTTTAGAAGTTCCCTCATCAATATCTACAGCATTTGCTTTAGCTCTAGCACTGCTTGTTGATGAGTTAGTATAAACGTCAAAACGCATTTGTAAAGGTGAAAGCCCAAAAGTAGGTGAGATCCAGTATTTTTTATTTTTAGTTAAATAAATTTTACTTTCAGAATATATATTAGGGAGTATCGGATAATATTTACCCAAGATAAGATCCTTTGAAACTTTAGAATCGGTAAAAATATAATTACTATTAACAGAGGTCTCTATGGGTTTAAAAGTATAGCTATTATAATCTAAAAAAGATAGCTGTAATCCAACTCTATTTTCATATTGTATATCTGAAAAGATCGGAAGAGCGGTTCAGCAGGAA
>NZ_DBKDTU010000127.1:0-762 GCF_055505085.1 Candidatus Hepatincolaceae symbiont of Strigamia maritima | reverse complement strand
ATATAACAATAATTATAGGGTGGTTTTGCCGAGTATTATTGATAAATTAAAGCTTTTAAAATTTAAATTATGGATACCTCATATGAGAATGTCTTTAGGATTATTTAAAGTATTAGAGCCGAGTAATCTGCATGAATATATACCGCAAGTTTTAATTGTTCCCTTATTAGGGTTTGACAAACAAGGAAATCGTTTAGGAAAAGGTAGAGGTTATTATGATTATACCCTAAAGGCTTTACAAAAAACTAATCAAAATCTTATAATTATAGGAATAGCCTTTAGTTCTCAAGAAGTCTTACTTCTTCCTACTACTGAGTTTGATATAAAGTTGCTGGCAATAATAACGGAGAAAAATTATCGTATTTTTAAATAAATTCAGATAAATATGCTAAAATTGATTACAATATAATAAAAGAAAGTAGGTATAAAAAATTGAAGGTACTATTTTGTGGGGATGTAATGGGTAAAAGTGGTAGATTAGTTGTAACACAATATATTCCTTATTTAAAACAGGTATTAGAGCTTGATTTTATTGTGGCAAATGGTGAAAATGCCGCACATGGTTTTGGAATTACTCCTAAAATTTGTGAGGAATTTTTTAAAGTAGGCATAGATGTTATTACCTTGGGCAATCATGCCTTTGATCAGCATAATATTGTAGATTATATCAGATTAGAAAAAAAATTAATCAGACCTTATAATTATACAGAGAACTATAAGATCGGAAGAGCGTCGTGTAGGGAAAGAGTGTAGATCTCGGTG
>NZ_DBKDTU010000126.1:0-764 GCF_055505085.1 Candidatus Hepatincolaceae symbiont of Strigamia maritima | reverse complement strand
CGGCATACGAGATCGGTCTCGGCATTCCTGCTGAACCGCTCTTCCGATCTAAGAATGTCAAGTTTGGTAAATAGGTAATTGTGAGTTTATTAGGTGAGTTTTTGTTTTAATTTTACACCATGTTTGAGTGGATTATTGTTGTCATGAACCCTTTTCATTTAGGAGGGCGAATGTGAGTCTTTTGTAAATTTCAAGGTTCATGCATTATTATTTTTCAATTGAGTGTACATTACATGATTGTTTGTTAGAGTTGTCTGCCATGGCATTGCACCATGGCATGGTTTTGGAATCAAGAGCTCCAGAGTTATAAGGCCATAAATTAAAGACGTGGATTAATCATTGGTTAATTGTCTGACATCCTACTAGTACAAATTTGTGTTAATGTTTTTTATGCATGAGGTTTTCTGTTTTTGAAGCCAGAGGCCTAGCTCTGGGGTAACCTGGTTAAGTGTCGGGCACCTGCCATGTTGTGGTGTCATTACTAGTTATGAACTTGAGAACCAGTTTGATTTAAGGGGACACATGTTGGTGTTTGTAAATTCAAACTGCTTCTCATGAAAGGCAATGGGTAATGCAAGTTGCATTTACCATGTGTTTAATTACAAGAGTGTGTTTTCTTGATTTGTCATAGTATCATTGTCAAGTTATTGTTTAAACTTATTGCATTCTTGTGAAACAGTGTTAATATATTTATTTGACATCACCATAACCATCTTGATGTAATGGTGATGTATTTGAGATCGGAAGAGCGTCGTGTAGGGAAA